>NZ_CP097149.1:1365000-1505000 GCF_023370075.1 Deinococcus sp. QL22 | reverse complement strand
AACGGCTCTTGGGATCGAAGGCGTCCCGCAGGCCGTCACCCAGAAAGTTGAACGAGAGCACCGTGATCAAAATCGCCAGGCCGGGATAGAAAGCCACGAACGGATGCTCCAGCACGACTTCGTTGGCGTTGCTGAGCATGTTGCCCCACGTGGATACAGGCGGCTGAATGCCGAAGCCGAGGAACGACAGCGCCGCTTCGCCCAGGATCGCGCCGCCCACCGCCAGCGTGCCGTTGACGATGATGATGGCGATCAGGTTGGGCACCAGATGTTGAAGCATGATGCGGCCATTTTTGGCCCCCAGCGCCCGAGCCGCGTCTACATATTCCAGATTTTTGAGGCGCAACACTTCGCCGCGCACCAGCCGGGCCGTGCCCATCCACCCAAAGAAGGTAAAGATACCCACGATGATGAACACGCTCGACAGTGGATTGTCGCGCAGAGCGACGATGGCGGGCACGTCGCTGACGGCGAACAGGCCGCTGAGGGTCAGTTGCAGGGGCAGTTCGGGGATAGACAGCATGATTTCGATAAAGCGGCTGATGACGTTGTCGGTGCGGCCGCCAAAATATCCGGCCAGCACGCCCATGAACGTGCCCAGCACCACGCTGAACAGAGCCACCGTGAATCCGACCAAGAGGCTGATGCGGCTGCCGTAAATAATGCGCGACAACATATCGCGGCCCAAACTGTCTTGGCCGAGGGGATGGCCGGGGCCAGGCGGCCTATAAATGCCTTCCAGATCCTGCGTGTTGGGATCGTATGGTGCGATCAGGGGCGCAAAAATAGCGATCAGCACCAACAGCAGGATAATCGCGAGGCTGACCATGGCAGCCTTGTGCTTGAGCAGACGCCGGAGCGCAATTTGCAAGGTGGAATTACTGCGGGCGCGGGGCGGTTTGGCAAGAGCGACAGTCATAGGAACCTCATGGCAATGACCTCACGAGTACCGAATGCGGGGATCGACCACCGCATAAACGAGATCCGCAACAAGCTGAAAAACAACCGTCAGCATGGCAAGCAGCATCAGCGACACCATCACTACGTTAAAGTCTTTGCTGACCAAAGCATCCAGAATCGCTTTGCCCATGCCCGGCCAAGAAAACACGGTTTCGGTGATCACAACGCCCCCAAACAAACCCGGAATGCTGAGGCCCAGCAACGTAATGATGGGCACGATGGCGTTCCGGAGAGCATGTTTAAACAGCACGATGCGGTTGGGCAACCCTTTCGCACGTGCAGTACGAATAAAATCCTGATTTAAGACTTCCAACATGCTGGCCCGCATAAAGCGCAGAGTGACGGCAATTTCACGCAGCATCAGAACGCTGAGGGGCAAGATCAGGTAATGGAGTTTGTCGAGGGTGGTGGCCCAAAAACCTGCATCCAGTGGCAGATCGGGGCTGCCGAGGCCACCCGGCGGTAACGACAACGCGCCGCCTGTGGCTGTAGGTAGAAACACCGCCACGAAATACAGCGCCATTGCGCCCACCCAGAACACGGGGGCGCTGAACACCACGAAGCTAAAAAAAGTCAGGAGATAATCGGGAATGGAGTACTGGCGCACCGCCGTAAAAATACCGAGTGGCACGGCAATCAAGGTACTCAGAATGAGGGCTGGAACCGTCAGCAACAGCGTATTGGGCATCCGCTGCTGAAAGACGAATTGCGCGGCGGGAATACCGAAATCCTGCGAATAACCAAAATCACCAGCAACAGCCTGCTTGAGCCAAAAAAAGTAGCGGGTATACCACGGCTGATCCAGACCGTACGCCACCTTCAGGCGGGCAATATCTTCGGGCGTAATATTGCTGTTGCCAAAAGTCAGCTGATCGATGGGACTGCCGGGTTGCAGCGCGGTCAGGGAATACACGATGAGGCTGATGACCAGCAGCAGCGGAATCATTTGGATTAGGCGGCGAAATGCGTAGGTTGCCATAGGTTCGGCCTCGCGTTGAGATCAGGAGTGAGGGACAGAAACGGGAGGAGGCGACAGGAAAAGCAGACGGGGGAAAAGCGGTGTTTCGCCTTTCCCCCTGACGCTCTAGGTGATGTGGGACGCCACTGATCTTGTCCAGTTCAGCCAACCCACACTCCCCGAAGAGCCTTATTTCTGCTTGTATTCCTCGACTGCGCCGCGCGAGGCCCAACCGATGTTGGATGCGTTCCAGCTGGGGTACAGGGTGTAGGCGCTGAAGGTGTAGTTCAGGAGGTTGGGAACCTTGGTGTACACGTTGACGCGGTAGTACAGCGGCAGCGCGGGCACTTCACTGTTCCAGATGGTCTGCATCCGGTCAAAGAGCTTGATGCGCTCTGCGAGGTTGAATTCCGTCTGGGCCAGTTTGTGCAGGCGGTCGTATTCGGCGTCGACCCAGCCTGAGTTGTTCTGGCCGGAGTAGCCGTTGGCAGCGGTGGGTACACCCGAACCCTTGAAGAGGTTGCCTTCCTCGAAGATGGGGTTGCCCGTCCAGGCGTACATGGCCAGATCCCACTTGCCGTCTGCGCCCTTGCTCAGGAAGTCGGGGCCAAAGAACACGCTGGAGGGGTAGTTCTGGATATTGACCTGCACACCCACAGCCTTCCACTGCGCCTGCAAAATCTGCTGAACGCGCTCGCGGGTGCTGTTGCCAGCGGTGGTGCCGAAGTTCAGGCTCAGTTTCTTGCCACCTTTTTGCAGAATGCCGTCGCTGCCCGCCGTCCAGCCGAGTTGCGTAAACAGCGTCTTGGCCTGTGCCACGTTGGCGTTGTAGTCGCGCACATCTCTTTTGTACAGCTTGCTGATGGGGTTCACGAAGCTGTTAGAGACGGCCTGCTTGCTCTGAAACAGGGCTTTGGTCAGGGCGTCACGGTCAACGCTGAGCAGCAGAGCCTGACGCATGCGCGCATCGTCCAGATCCAGATCCTTGGCTTTCTGGCCCCGCGTATTGATGTCGATGTGCTCCCAGATTGCGCCGGGCACGAAGTAGGTCTTGAACTTGCCGCGCTCGTTGCGCTGCAAATCCACGCCCTGATCGAACGTTGGCCCGACGGCGCTGAGAGCGTCGAGTTGGCCCGACAGGATGTTGACCTTCAGAGTGTTGGTGTTGGGGATAAAGCGGTACACCACAGTCTGAATGTACTTGTCTTCGCCGCCCTTGGGCTTGTTCCAATAATTGGTGTTACGGGTCAACGTGAGGCTGTTGCCGCTACGCCAGGCGGTGGGCTTGAAGGGGCCAGCGACCACTTTGGGCAGGCTGCGCGAGGTGGTGAAGCTGGAGATGAACTTCTTCCACTCCTCGTTGGTGACCTTGGCGTCTTTTTCGTTTTTGGTTTTGGTGTCAAAGGCAGTCCAGGACGCGCCCATAACGTGCTGGGGGGCAAGGCCGGGGCTGGTCTGGTCGGCAAACAGGTAGGGCGGCTCGTAGGTGATGGTAAAGGTATCGGCGTCGGCGGTGGTGATCTTGGCCCGGTCCCAGGGGGTGCGGTCAGGCACGGGCACGCGGTCATCGTTGACCAATCTCAGCCAGAACTGGAAGTCGGCAATCTTGATCGGGGTGCCGTCGCTCCACTTGGCTTCCTTGCGAATGGTGTAGGTCACGCTGTTACGTACCACGTCGCCCGCCGCATTCTTGACAACCTTGTAGTCGCCGTTGCCCAACGAAGGCACGCGGGTAGCAATGTCGGCGTAAGGATCGCCGTTGTCGTCGAGGCCGATCAGGGCCGCGCCCATGTAGCCGTTGATCTCACTGGTAATGGCGAGGTTGTTGGTGTTCCACGGATCGTAAATATTGGGCGGCTCCTGAGAAGTACCCACCACGAGGCTGTTGTTGGCGGGGCCAGCGAGTGCTGCGCCGATCAGAAATACAGTGAGTGCCAAGGTCTTCTTCATATGAACCTCCGGGAGCTTTGGAAATGCGCCTGATGCGTGGATGATGAGCGTCAGTATAAGGCACCTTTACGACATGTCAAGTTCATGAACTTTGCGTCTCAGCGCACTTTAATCCTTGTTCTTACATTGAGATCAAAGGACTGATGGCTGGGTTGGAGTCTCTCGCCTCTAAAAGTTTTCTGAACCCCAACACTGTGTGGAATGAGAATAAACAGTAAAACAGACGGCACTGGGCCGCCTGCTGAGGCTGAATCTTTAGATGTGGTGTTATGGCAGATCGTATTGGCCGAGCTTAGTGACTGCTGCACCCGCCGCTGCCTTCTCCGGCAGGCGACTGGGCGCTGTCGGTGCGGAAGGAGTGGCCACAGCCGCAACTGCTGGTGGCGTTGGGGTTGTTCACGGTAAAGCCGCCGCCCATCATGTTCTCTACAAAGTCCACTTCGCTGCCGCGCAACAGGGCAATGCTCATGCGGTCTACGAGCAGCTTGATACCTCGGTCATACACGATGGTGTCGCCCTCTAATTCGCGGTCATCAATGGCCATACCGTACTGGTAGCCGCTGCATCCGCCGCTCTTGATGAACACGCGTACGCCGGCATTCTCTTTGCCGCTGCCTGCCAGAATGCCGGTGGCCCGCAGCGCACCGAATTCGCTGATGGTGATCTCGGGCATCGCGCCGTTCCCACCCTGATCCAACACGTTTTGATCCTGATTCACGGAGGCCGTCATGCGTGAAGCGTAACACCATTCGCGCAACAGAAAAGTGCGCTACGAGCAAAGTAGACCTGGTTGGTCTAGGCGTTTCCGGAGCAGTAACGCATTGGCTGCAGCCCAGGCAAGCCGCACTTCAGAGGCCATTAATTCCAGTACTACTTACAGTGACCGCATACATTCCTTGAGCGTACTCATGTTAAGATGCTGGGCATGACGAACCCTTACGCCGAGTGGTTCGAGCAGCTCCGAGCAGAATATGGGGAGCAGCTCGGCTCGATGCCTCTGCCCGACGGCTTGCCTGAGCATCTGCGCTTGCTGATTCAAACGGGCGACGAGGCCGCCATCACCTTTATGATCAAGCTGGCGTGGCAGTTCGGCGCACAGGTCGGTTACGCTGCTGGCGCACGCCAGGAAAACAGCAACATCAGCGTCTTGCGCCCCAATACCGTTCAGGCCTGAGTCACACCAACCTCAACTCTTCACCGCCCGCCTAACAAGGTTGGCGGTTTTTTTTGACCCTCCTGCCAGGAGTCCTGAAGCACAAAAAAACCGCCCCGGCACAGGGCCAGAGCGGGTAGACAGGAATGAAGGCTTTAGTCGTCGGCGGGGCTGAATGCGCCGCGCTCGCGCTGATCGGCTTCGCGCAAGCTGCGGATACCGCGCACGATAGCCATGACACCGAAGTAACACAGGGCAGGAATCAGGAACAGTGCAATCCAGAGAACCGTGTTGGCGTTAGCCGTATTCAGGATGCCGCTGCTGATCAACTCTGGCTTGTAGCCTGCCACCGACATCACAATCAGAGACGCCATGAACGCCACGCCCGCCGCCAGCCTCACTGGATGGTTGGTAGGGTTTTCAGCGTAGTACATGTTGTCTTTGCTGCGGTCAAGCATGGGCACCGCAAACATCGCCAGCAAGAAAACGGTGGGAAGAAGAATCGCGCCCACAAACTCGGCTCCGATCAGCCCACCAAAAAGGTGGATCTCAAAGCTGGGAATGATCGCCAGTGCGCCGAAGACCCACAGCAAGTACCAGTCGGGCTTGATGTTGTTGATCGGCGTGGTGCTGGGGGGCCCGAAATATTCGACGGGATGAACTGGAATAAAGGCGCTGAACAGGACGATGATGGCAGCGAACATGATCGCCAGCAGCAACATGATGGGCGTCTGTTGGGTGCTGAGCGGCACTCCCACGATCTTCTTGTAGGCAATGCGCTTGGCGTACTGCGGCTGCGTGTGCTTCTGCTTGATCATCAGCAGCATGTGTGCGCCAGTCAGGGCCAGTAGAATCCCGGGCAGCAACATGATGTGGTACCCGTAGACGCGGGGGATAACGCCTGCGCCAGGGAACTTACCTGCGAAGGCAGCCTGCGCGACCCATTCGCCCACCCAGGGGATAGAGGCGGCGATACCGTAGATCACTTTGAGGGTCTGGTAAGCGTAGTTGTCGTAGGGCAACACGTAACCAGTGACGGCGGTCAGGGCCGTGAAGATCAGCAGCAACATGCCGATCCACCAGTTGATTTCGCGGGGCTTTTTGAATGCGCCCGTGAAGTAGATCCGCATCATGTGGATGACAGCGGCGGCGACCATGATGTTGGCCGTCCAGTGGTGAATTCGGCGCAACATGTCGCCAAAAGGCATGGCGTTGATCTTGAGGGCCGAGTGATAGGCGGCGGGGATCAGGTTGGGCTTGTCTGCTGTGCCCGGATCGAACGAGTTGGTCACGAGACTGTTGCTGGGTTCGTAGGCCAGTGCCAGCAAAATCCCTGTAAGAATCAGGATGATCAGGCTGAACAGCGTAATTTCACCCAGGAAGAAAGAGTGGTGAACGGGGAAGGCCTTCCGCAAGAACTTATCGTTCAGGCGGGAAATGTGCAGACGCTCATCAAGCCACTGGTTCACTTGGTTCATGCGAGTTGCTCCTCCACTTCCTTCTTAAAGGCTTCCCACTCCGATTCGGCGATGTACGGGTACGGCATAGCGAGGAAGAAATCTCCTACCACGAGTTGTTCGCCGTCAAGCTGAACAGGCAACTGAGCCAAAGCCCGTGGGGGCGGCCCACCAGTGACGATGGCTCCGCGTTTGGGATCGTACTCACCGGAATGGCAGGGGCACTTCATGCCGTCGCCCTGATCGCTGTCGGACACCGAGCAACCTGCGTGCGTACACACATCGCTATAGACCACGATTTCGCCGTCCACAGTGGCATCCAGATTGGTAGGAGCCTTCAATTGACCTTTGGGAAAACGGTACAGCGCCAGAATGTTGTTCGGGTCGCCCTTGCGAATCACGTTCGAGCCGTCTTCGCCCTTGCCCATCGGCCAAGCACGCACCAACTGGTCGCTCAGTTCGCTGACCTTGATGATCTGACCTTCCTTGCTCTCTTCGGCGTGTACCAGAATATCGCCCTTGAGCGGCGGCATCTTGTCGCGGGTGAGGCGGAACACGGGGTTGGCCGTACCCAGCGTACTGAGGAGGCTGATGCCGCCCACAGCCACAGTGCCGCCCATAGCCGCATTGATGAACTTGCGGCGCGTAATTTCGGGATCTTTACGTTTATAACGGGTCATCTTTTAAACCTCCTGACAGCCGATCAGATAATTGTGGCGAATGTTAAGTAGGGCCGTATTACCAGGGAAACTCGCCGCTGGTGTCTTCTACCAATACTTCGCCGTCCATGAAGTACTTTTTGTAGAGGCCTATAGCGATAGCAATAGTAAACAGGATCATGGCGGCGTAAAACCCTTCCATAGCCACGTTCGGCATCTCTTGGTTTTGCCAGGCAGTGTAATCGGCACTCATCTGCCGTATAAACAGCACACTAAACACCAATGACAAGATCAGGGTCACGATCATGCTGAGCATCGCCAGAGGCGTCGCCCGGACTTTATGGATACCGGGATGAAGTTCTAAGCCTTCGGCCCAAACACTGTACAAACCAATCAGTCCGTAGGTGAGCAGCACCATGATGAAGGTAGCAAGGAAGATTTCCGGCAACTTGATGTCTTCGGGCACAAAGCGGCTGCGGTTCTTGAGGACGGCAGGATCGATCTTGGTTTGCCCTTCGGCCACCAGGGCTGGCGTCAGCGGCTCTTCGATCTTGTTGCCCCACGAGTTCAGCACGTAGTTGGCGACGGCGTAAATCTCGTTTTCCTTGAGGCTGGCGTAAGAGGGCATGGCCCCTTTGCCGTTATTGAGGATGGTGTGCACGTACACCGGGTCTTTCAGAATCTTCTCGTCTCCGGCCAGTTTGGGGCCTGCGCCGCCCTGACCCTGAAGGCCGTGGCAACCGGCACAGGCGGTCGCGCCGGAAGCGGCCACGCCTTGCTCATAGATTTGCTTGCCCAGCGTTGGCCATTCCTGACTGATGCTGGCGGTCACAGCCGGGTCGACGACCACAGGCTCTGGGGCTGTTTCCTTGTTGAACAAAAACAGCAGAATGATCCACATGATGGCCGCGCACACGATGGCGACCCAGGGCATGACAGCGTCGTTTCTCTCCACGTTCCCTCTCCCTCGCGCGTGAAATGGCCTATGGGTTCCCTGCATGTTCCGGGATTGGTTTTCCGGTGTCTGGGGTTCCCGTCTAGCAGCCTGATCAGCGTCAGCATAGCACGCACCGATGGCGTTCCCAACGGCGTTTCAGAGCGCAGGAACGAGACTTCGGCACGCTTATAGTGCGCCTTACCGGGCGGTTAAATGTCCCCTCTTTTCACAGTGTTCATGTCAGTCGGAGCGGGCAGGGATCAGAGTTCAGACTGTCTCGCCCAGCGCCGCCAGCAGGGGCCACAGCACATCGGCCAAGAGGGTCACGTCGCGGTTTTCGGGATGCTCGCGGGGATCCAGGCCACCCTCGGAGAGCAGGGCCACCACCAGTGGGCGCGGCGTCCACAGCACCCCCACATCATGACGAACGCCGCCCAGTTCCCCACTTTTGCTGGCGGTGCGGTACAGGGGTTCTCCATCCGGGCCACATGGCACGCGCCGCCCGATCAGGTCGCGGTACTGCTGGCGAGACAGGATAGAGAAGGCAAGGTCAGTGTGCGTACTGTCCAGGTATTCGCCCCGCAGCAGCCCCCCCAGCAGTTCGGTTTGGTCTTGGGCGGTCGTGCGGTTGAGCTCGCCCCGGCGTTGGGCCTCGTTGCGCTGGTCGGGTGGCAGTTGCAGCTTACCCACCAAGCGGGTGGAGGGAAACCCAGCCGCATATAACCAAGCATTCACAGCGTCCACGCCCAGCCGCTCTATGACCAAGTTGGTGGCCGTATTGTCGCTGACCACGATCATCAGCGTCAGAATGTCTTGCCAGGTAAGGCTGAGGCCCGCGCTCAATTCCTGCAAGATGCCTGCACCCGGTACACGGTCGGCAGCCTGCATGGTCACGCGCTCAGCCAACTCCCACTCGCCACGCTGGGCGGCCTGCAACGCCATGATCAGCAGCGGAATTTTGATGGTACTGGCCGCCGGGAATACGCGACCTGCATTCAGAGAAAACAGTTCTTGGCCCGCCCCATCGCACACCCGTACGCCCACCACGCCCGCGAAACCACGCCCATGCAGTTGGCCCAAAAAGTCGAAACTCATGGGGGCAGGATAAGGCTGGTTCGTCTCTTGCACACACCCTCTGCTGCGGAGCTGTACCAGCCACCCCGCTGCTATGCAGTGCCCCTCTCTACTGCGTAGCTCTACGAGTTCCACAGATGGAGAGGGGAAGGTCAGATTTGCGAGATTTCCTCTGTCAGTCAGGCAAATCGGACAAGTCGAAGCCCGCCAACGCTGCAAACGGGTGCGCCGTGCCCACCGGACGCAGGGTGCAAAACGGTGGCCCGCCGTCCGGCTCTACGCGGTGCGGGCAGGTCGGGCATTCAGGAAACGCCTGATCGGTGTAGGCCAGATCAGGGTCGGCGGAGGCCACAGACCACTCCCGCCCACATCCGGCCCGGAACAACACGGAGCGGGCAGATGGGGCGGGCTTAAGGGGGCCAGAAGTCTTGGATTTAGCCACAGCGTTCTTCAAGAGCACAGCTGCGCTCAGTCAAGGTTGGCGATACCCTCGCGGATGGCGTACAGAGCGGCCTGCGTGCGGTTGTTCAGTTGCAACTTGGTAAAAATCTCGGAGAGGCGGTTGCGAACGGTCTTCTCGCTGATGTCGAGGCGCAGGGCAATGTCCTGATTGGAAAAGCCCTGTGCCAGCAGTTTCAGAATCATGGTTTCGCGCTCATTCAGGTCGGCGTGCTTCTCGCTGGGCAGTTCCTCGCGCTTGTCGCGGAAGTCGTCCAGCACGTTCTGGGCCATGTCTGCATCCAGGAGGGCTTCCCCGCCTGCCACCCGGCGAATCGCGTCGATCAAGGTGTTGGCGTCGGCGTCCTTCAGAATGTAACCGCGTGCTCCAGCCTTCACGGCCTCGAACACGTAGCGGTCTTGGCGGTACATGGTGATCATGATGACTTTGGAATTGGGGTCGATTTCCAGAATGCTCTGGGTGGCCTTCACGCCGTCGAGTTCCGGCATCTGAATATCCATCAGGATCACGTCTGGGTGCGTGTCGGCGGCGTAGCGAATGGCCTCGCGCCCATTGGCCGCCTCGCCAATGACACGCATTCCCTCGGATTCCAGCAGGCTACGGAGTCCCTGACGGAACAGCGCATGGTCATCGACGAGCAGTACCCGGATCATGTGGTCAGTGTACGGCGCAGGAGGCGGGCAAAAACGGAAGCGAAGTGGCAGAGTAGTGGCCGAGGCCGCCAAGATGACGGATAGGTCAAGAGTCATCTGCGTTCTGCCTGCCCACACTAAATCTATGCACGGCGATAGGAATCTGTAAGCACCTGCCTTTACACTGACCCCTATGACTTGGTTTGATGCTCTGCTGGTCACGCTGTTGGCTGTGGTCACGGCGCTGGGTGCCCGGCGGGGTTTGGCAGGCGTAGCGTGGGGACTGGGCGGCATCGCGGCCTGCTTTCTGGCTAACTTTTTGGGCACGGGCGCGGTGGCTGCGACAGTCATTGCCCTGGTGTTGAGTGGGGGCGTGGCCTACGTCACACAACGACTGATTCCCAACCCGCTAGAGCGTCCGTGGCAGTTGGCCGCAGGAGCGGTAGGAGGCTTTGCACTGGGCAGCGTGCTCATCACGACGCTGGCTCTCGGCTTCCCCATAGAAATGCGGGTCGAGCCAGAACGCATCACCGGAATCTATCCGTCCAGCAGCCTGTCGCCCGTGCTGTACGACGCTGTGAACAATTCGGCCATCAAGGGCCAAGTGATGGGCATTTGGGGAGCCAATCCCGCGCTGAAAACGCTGCTGGTGCCGGATCAGACGCGGGTTCGCTAAGAGGCGGGGCGTAGTCTAGGCGGCTACTGGTCTAAAGGTTAAAGGTCGAGGCTCTAAGGTGTTGGGGCGGGAGCGGTTACTGGTGGTTCCCTCAACCTCACAGCTGTTCAGGTCACTCAAGGAGCTGGGGCAACGGCGGTAAGCTGGGTTTCTTAGTCCCTTAGAGCCTCGACCCTTAGAACGCCCTTCCACACCACAGACTCTCAGTACCCCCGGTTCGTCGTCTCCGCGCCGCGTTCTTCCAGCCACGCTGTTACTGTCGCCACTGCCGCCTTCACGCCCGGCGTAATGATCGGGCCACCGAATCGGGCAAGCCGCACCAGGAATTGTCCGTCTGAGCGCGGGTTCACGTTCACCAACACTTCCTGCGTCAGTTCGCCCTCTACGACATGCGCCAAAAACACCAAACCGTCTTTGGCGAGGCTGCGGTAGGCGTCCAGCAGCACCACGGTCCAGCCCACCGGATCGGCAGCGTGCTGGCCCCCGCGTGCGGTGTATTTGTCGAAGTGGGTTTGGGTGATGGCTTGGGGATGCAGGGCGTCGGGCAGGCGCAGGATGGCGTGTGGCACAGCAGATTCTTCCTTTGGATAGGGGGCGGCGGTGGCAGGCGCAGCGTCGGGGTGCGCGGTGGGAACGAAACGGGCGTGATGTACGCCCAGCCCCAGATCCCGCCATTTCAGCGCGTACTTGGTTTCCAAGGCGGCGGCGGGCGGCTCGGCCAACTCCACGCGCATCACGCCGCTAGCTTCTGCCTCGGTACAGGCAAACTCAAAATACTCGTCGTGGTCGGTGGTCAGCAGAACCGCGCCGCCCGGTTTCAGGCGGTTGGCAGCCAACTGGAAAAAAGGCACGCGCAAGAGTCGCTGCTCGGTATGTCCAGCTTTGGGCCACGGATCGGGAAAATTGACGATGATGGCGTCCAGCGAGTCTGCCGGAATGACTTCGCGCATCACCACCCCAGCTGGCAATTTGGTCAGCATGGCGTTGGTCAGGCCGGCTGCATGCAAGCGCCGCTCGGCCTTGAGGAGCGAAACGCCTGACAATTCCACGCCCAGATAATTTGGAGCTTCTGGGAAGGTCTGAGTGAACGGCGGCCAGAATCGCCCATCGCCGTAACCGATTTCCAGCACCCAGGGCCGCTCAGCGGTATCGGGAAACAGGCGGGCGGGTGTTTCGGGAAACAGGAAGTCCGAGAGTTGAAAGATCATTTGCTGACCTCGCCGGCATCCGACGCTGCCGGGGCCAGGAATTCGGCGGCGAGGCGGGCGGCATCCTGCAAGACCGAGGCATAGGTATGGTCGCCCGGAGTGCAGCGGCCCAGCGCCCACACGCGGTCCAGGCGGCGAATGCGGAAGCCGTCCAGTTCAGTTGGTGCAGGCGTAAAAAAGCGCACGTCATAGGGAGGCGCACCGTCTACGGCAGCAGCAGTGGCCTCGCTGCCTATCAGGAAGATGCCAGCGCGGGCCAGATCGTCAGCCAAAAAGTCGTAGGCCACTTCCGACAGCCGCCCCGCTTCTTCCATCGTGTCACCAATAAGCAGGCGGGCTTTCAGGAACGCGCCCACCGCCAGCACCACGTCGCGGGCGTGCAATTGCGGGCCTTCCCAGGTGGAGATGACCACCTCCGATTCTTCTTCATCCAGCGCAGTCACGGTGCTTTGCAGCAGGTGAATGCCCGCTGTACCTTCAATTTTGGCCTTCAAGTGGCGGTGGAAAGCCCAGCCGTCCTGCTCAGGCGCGATTCGGGCGGCGACCTCTCCAAACACGCTACCAAGCGGAAAGTCGGCCCCAGCAATGGTGGGCGCGTACAGGTTCCCCAAGTGGTCGAGCGCCTGAGATACAAGCAGCACATCCTGACCCGCCCGCGCCAAGCGCCACGCCAGTTCAGTGCCCGCCAAGCCCGCGCCGATCACGGCCACGTCGTAGACATGCCCCGGCTGCGGCTGGCTGCGGGGCGGAGTGCCGTGTTGAGAAAAGGAACCGAACATCAGTCGCGCAGTCTAGCAAGCGGCGGCCTGCTTTACCCTAAGCCTGTGCCCCTGCCCACCTTCGCCCCCAGCATCCTCAACAACGGCTATGCCTACCGGGACAGCATCGGCGTGGCGGGTCAGGGCCAAACGGTACTGACGTACCTGACGAAGCGCTACCGCCATTCGGACGCTGAAACCTGGACGGCGCGGCTGGCAGCGGGCGAGGTGACGCTGAACGGGCAGACCGCCCACGGAGCAGAACGGCTGCGGCAGGGGCAAACGCTGATCTGGCAGCGCCCACCGTGGCAGGAGGAACCCGCGCCACTCCACTTTGACGTGCTGTACGGGGATGAGTCGCTGCTGGCCGTGTCTAAACCATCGGGGCTGCCCACCTTACCGGGGGGCGGATTTTTGGAACACACACTGCTGATGCAGGTGCGGAAGCAGTTTCCAGAAGCCACGCCGCTGCACCGCTTGGGGCGCGGGACATCCGGGCTGGTGCTGTGTTCGCGCACACGGGCGGCGGCATCGGGCGTGCTGCGTGGCTGGCGCGACCATGAGGTTCAGAAGACCTACCGGGCGCTGGCTTCCGGCCACAGCGAACAGGACAGCTACCGCATCAGCACGCCGATTGGCCCGGTACCGCATCCCCTGTTGGGCAGCGTGTATGCCGCCAGCCCAGAGGGAAAACCGTCGCTCAGTGTGGCGCGGGTACTGGAGCGCCGAGCAGATTCAACGTTATTCGAGATAGATATTTACACGGGCCGCCCACACCAGATTCGCATTCACCTCGCCAGCGTCGGAATGCCGCTGGTGGGCGATCCGCTGTATGGGCCGGACGGATTGCCTCTGTCCCACCTACCCGGACTGCCGGGAGACCTGGGGTACTGGCTGCATTCGGCACGGCTGGCCTTCGCACATCCGGTGGGTAGGGTGTGGTTAGAGTTGTCCGCGCCTGTGCCAAAAATGCTGGCGGTACACGGAGAAGGCGTCTAAGGGCCAAGAAAGGCGCTTCCTAAACCCACTCCCCTATTACGCTTCCGGCTGGTCTCGCTTGGGCTTGGGCGCTGGCGCGTCGGGCATGCGTTTCAGTTCGCTGGCGGGAATGCCCAACAACATGCCCTGATCGGTATGCACGTCTACCGTGCCTGCCAGTGGGTGGAGCTTGGTCACCTTGCCGCAGGCACCGCTGCCCTCATGGCACACTTTGGCGTTCTTGCGGGGCAAATCTTTGAGCAGGTCTACGTATTGCGTGTGCTCGAATTGCAGGCAGCACAGCAGGCGTCCACAGGGGCCGCTCAGTTTTTCGGGATTCAGGGGCAGCTGCTGATCGCGGGCCATGCGGATACTGACGGGTGCGAAGTCTTGCAGGTGCGTGCTGGAACAGTTTTCGCGGCCACACGCACCCAGCGTGCCGATCATCTGCGCCTGCTCACGCGGCCCGATGGCGGCAAAGTTGACGCGGGCGCGGGTGTGGTTCCGCAGTTCTCCGATCAGGCTGCTGAGTTCTATGCGGTCTTCGGCGCTGTAGCTGACCGTAACCAAGCTTTCGTCGAGCGTAAATTCTACGGCCACCAATTTCACGGGCAAGCGGCGCTCACGGGCGCGGGCACGCAGCAGCCATTTCAGGTCTTCACCCTGACGGTGAAGGTCTTCCCAGCGGGCCACGTCTTCGGGGGTCGCCGCCCGCAGCACCGCGCCATAACGGGCCTGCGGTTCGGGCGCAGTGGCCTCGCCACGCACTTTGGCGACTTCGGGGCCGCGTTTGCCCTGCACCACGACCCGCGTGCCCACCGGGTAAGGCTGCTCGCTGAGCATGGCGTGAAGCCGGGGACTCCGCTCGAATCGGATGGGAAGGACAACCACGCCTTGCACAATGCCACGCGCAGGGGGCGGGCGTCGAGAGGTGATGCACATTGGGGAAACAGGCGGTGGGTTGTGGGCTGTATAAAGTGGGAAAAAGCGCTGCAATCTGATGCCAACGCTCAGCCCTTCCCACAACCGAGGAGCCGCCCTGAGCCCACCGTTCTAAACGCTCTCACACCTGTAGAGAACTTAGATTGTGCATTCACCAAGCCCTTCCCACGCGCCACGATCCGCTCTCAGTGTCGTTCGGCCAGCACCTCGATCTCTACGCGCACGTCGCGGGGCAGGCGGGCCACCTGTACCGTGCTGCGGGCGGGGTAGGGGGCCGAAAAATGCGCCTCGTACACAGCGTTCATGGCCCCGAACTCGTTCATATCGGCCAGAAACACGGTAGTTTTGACCACACGCTCCAGATCAGTTCCGGCGGCGGCCAAGAGTGCTTTCAGGTTGGCGATTACCTGTTCGGTCTGCTCGGTGATGCCGCCTTCCACCAGGCTGCCGTCGGGCTTGAGGGGGATTTGGCCGCTGGTGACCACCAGATTGCCAAAGGTGACGGCCTGGCTGTAAGGGCCGATGGCGGCGGGGGCGGCGGGCGTTTGCACGATATCTTTCATGCCGCCTACTGTACCCGCTGAACCCCAGCCCCATGACGACAGCTCCGTTACAACAATCCTGTTGAACAGTCCCTCCTCAAACGCTACGCCTGCTGGAGAGAGACTGAGGAGCCGGGCGATGAGAACCCTGGGTCAGTGACGAGGGTCGTGCATGGGCTGGGTCTTGGCCGATGCCACCGAAACGGGCGCACTGAGCGGGGGCCGGGTGGAGGCGCGGGCCACTTGGCGGCTGTGCAGTACGCGGCGGGAAATCAGAATGCCCAGCAGCACCACAATGCCCAATACCCCCAGCATCACCCGGTGTTCAGGCATAAGGATGACGCCCAGCAGCGTAAAATAAACCACCGTGAGCAGCAGATAAGTCAGCAGACTGTTGCCGCGCCGCGCACTCAGCAGCACATCGGCGTAAGTGGGGCCGTCGGGTTGGCGCACGGGCAGAGCGTAGTTCGGGACGCGCAGGCTGCGGCTGATATCCACGATCACTGCGGTGATGTTGTCCGGGCCACCCGCATCGTTGGCCGCGTTGACGAGGGTGCGGGCCACCTGATCGGGCGTGTTCTGGCGGGCCAACATCTCCAGCAGATGCGCTTCTTCCACGACGCCGGAGAGGCCGTCACTGCACAGCAACAAGCGGTCGCCAGACTTGAGGGGAAAGCCGAACAGTTCCAGCCGCACCCGTTCTTCTCCGCCGAGCGCGTTGCTGACCACGCTGCGCCATTGGTGATCCCGCGCTTCGGCTTCAGTCAGGTTGCCCAGCCGCACCTGTTCGGCCACCCAGGAATGGTCGTCGGTCAGGCGGTGCAGTTCTCCGCCGCGCAGCATGTATGCCCGCGAATCGCCGACATGCGCCACAATCGCCGCGCCCCGGTCTATCAGGATGGCCAGCAGCGTGGTGCCCATGCCCACGTATTCGCCCACCGCATGCCGAAGTACCGAGACATTGGCGGCCTGCACCGCCTCTGCCAGACGTTCGGGCGGCATGCCGCGTCCATCAAGGTAAGCCTGACTCAGGGTATCGAGCGCCAGATTTGCCGCCAGCTCGCCAGCAGCATGGCCCCCCATTCCGTCGGCAACGGCATAGAGGCCACCTTGCGGTAAGTCGAGCGCCAGAGCAGCGTCCTGATTGACACCGCCCTGACGTTGACGCCCTACGTCCGTGAGCAGCCCAGAGGACATAGAAGGCGTCGCTGGGGAGCGCATGAGCTCAATATAAGGCAAGCGTTAGGAGAAAGGGTGTGTTAAACCTGTCGGACTCTCAAAAATAATCAGAACTCCGGCTTCTACAGGCCGGAAACGGATCTCAGGAGGTGTGCCCTTGCTCACGCAGCCACATCATCAGGGCTTCGGCACTGGCCGGGTTGGTCGCCAATGGCACGTCGTGTACGTCGCACAGGCGCACCAGGGCCGATACGTCGGGCTCATGGGGCTGCGCGGTCAGCGGATCGCGGAAGAAGAATACCGCCAGCACGCGCTCCTCGGCCAGCCTTGCCCCGATTTGTTGGTCGCCGCCCAGTGGCCCCGACAGCACCCGCTCTACGGTCAGGCCCGTCTGCTTGGCCAGAATGCTGCCTGTGGTGCCTGTGGCTACCAGATGAAAGCGGGCCAGAATCTCCCGGTGGGCGAGGGCAAACAGTGCCAATTCCAGCTTTTTTTTGTCGTGGGCGATGAGGGCCACCTGTCGCCGCTCGGTTGTCGCGCTCCCGCCTGCACCCTGAACACTGCCACCTTGAACCGTCATGCGGGCCATTGTTTCACGTGGGGCGAGAGGGCAGAGATTCCTATTCTGGATATCTATATCTGACTTACACTGGGTTCAAGTTTCCATCTACACAGGTTTACTTTGGCTGCCGCCGACTTCTCTGGGAGGTTTTCCCCATGACCACTGCTCCTCGCCCCGTCCTCCACTCTGCCGACCTGTCCAACATGACTGATCTGCACCGCCTGTTTGAGCTTCAGCAGTCGCATAGGCCCAGGGCGGCGGGAGCCAGCGTGCCGGAGCGTCAGGCGTTATTGCGGCGACTGCACGACGCCATCAAAGCGGGCCGGGTTGCCTTGGCGGGCGCTCTGGCCGCCGATTTGGGTAAAAGCCGCGCCGAGTCCGAACTGACCGAAATTCATCCGGTACTGGAAGAAATTCAGCATGTCATCCGCGCCCTACCGCGCTGGGCCGCCCCCAAACGTGTGCCGACCACCGCCATGATGCTGGGCGCACACAGCGAAATTCGCGCCGAGGCACGCGGCACCACCCTGATTCTGAGTCCCTGGAATTACCCGGTGAATCTGGCGTTGGCTCCGTTGGTGGCCAGTCTGGCGGCGGGCAACACGGTGATCCTCAAGCCCAGTGAGAAAGCTCCGGCCACAGCCCGCGCCCTCCATCAACTTCTGGAACGAACCTTTCAGCCGCAGTTGGTGGCCGTCGCCCTCGGTGGCCCGGACGTCGCGCAGACCCTCACGACCTTGCCGTTCGATCACATCTTTTTTACGGGCAGCGGCGCGGTAGGGCGGCAAGTGTTGCGGGCCGCCGCCGAGAACCTGACGGGCGTGACGCTGGAATTGGGCGGCAAAAGTCCGGCGCTGATCGATGCGAGCGCCGACCTAACCCTCAGCGCCGAGCGGATTGCGTGGGGCAAGCTGCTGAATGCGGGCCAAACCTGTGTGGCTCCCGACTACGTGCTGATTCCCGAACACCTGCGCGATACGTTCGTGCTGCAACTCGGAACCGTGATTGCCCGCCGCTATGGAGACCGGGCGTGGCTGCGGGTGGGGCCGGATTACGGGCGAATGATAGACAGCCGCAGCGTGGAGCGCCTCTCTCGCCTGACCGGAGACAGCGTGGCACAGGGCGCGAAAATCGCTGTGGGGGGCGAGTTCGATGCCGGGGCCAAGTTTATCTCTCCCACGGTGGTCGTCGACGTGACGCCCGACATGCCGCTGATGGCGGAGGAACTGTTTGGCCCGGTGCTGCCCGTGCTGACCTACCACACCTTAGAAGAAGCGCTGGCCCTGATCGGCAGGCTTGATCCGCCGCTGGCTCTGTACGCCTTCGGGGAAGATCAAGCCGCGCTGGAATGTATCAAACGCGGTACCCAGAGCGGCGGCATGGTGGTCAACGGCACCGTCATTCACCTGACCAATCCGCACCTGCCGTTTGGCGGTGTGGGGGCCAGCGGCATGGGCAATTATCACGGCGTACACGGCTTCCGCACCTTCAGCCACCAGCGGGCCATCCTGACCGAGCCAAGGCAAAGCGCCACCCGCCTGGCGTTTCCGCCGTATGGCCGCCCCGCGCTGCGCCTCGTGACCTGGTTGCTGCGCCAATTGGAGAGGCAGACCGGGCCGCGTGAATGACGTTCTGACTAAGTTGACCGGGGTAATCACAGCGGGCGGAAAATCCAGCCGATTCGGCAGCGATAAGGCGTTGGCAATGTTGGAAGGCCGCCCATTGCTGCACCATGTTGCCCACAGCCTGGAGGGCTGCGGCCTGCGCTTGCTGGTGGCCCCACCCGGCAACTACGCGCTGGAGGGCTGGCAAACTGTGCCTGACACCCGCCCCGGCGAAGGCCCACTGGCAGGACTGGAATCTGCGCTGGGAGCAACACTTCAACTAAAAGGGGCGGGATGGGTGGCCTTTACGGGCGTAGACCTGCCCCGCCTGACCGCCGACTCCTGGCGCACGCTGGCCGCCGCCTGCAAGCCGCACATATTGAGTGTGCAACCTGTGGACATGAAAGGCCGCCCGCAACCCCTGGCCGCGCTTTATCACACGGATTTGCTGCCCCACATCACAGCTTTATTAGATACTGGCGAACGCAGACTGCGGGCTGCCGCTCCTGCTGAAACTGTTGTTACGGTTGCGGACATTGCGCCGGAGACGTTGCGGAATGTGAACACGCCCGCTGATCTGGCCGCCCTCCTCAGACCAGAAAAAGAGCGATAAAAAATCCGCCTTGTGGCGGCGGTGTCTGATCAACTTGAATGACAACACTATAGCGCGGTATGCAGAAGAAGTCAAACTATGCGCTCGCCCCATTTCAGACCGCTCAGAACCCGCCGCTGATCCTGACCAGAGCGGCAAAAAACGCTCGGCTACCCATAGGCCGCCTTGTGTGTTTTTTTCATCCGTGCATACTCTGCGTTGGCTTCGGCCTCTTCCCACTTGGCCTTAAAAATTCGTGCGGATTCGGCCTTGATGGGGTCTTCGGGGCTGCGCGGCAACTCGGCGCGGCCATGCGCCCCACTCTGGCCCTTTTTGTCGTCGGGCACGGGGCCGTCGTACTTCTTGCCGCCCTTGTGGTTGGCATAGCGGCGAGAACGGGTGAAGCCCATCTGCAAAAACTTACGGGCCATATCTGCGCCCACAAAATCGCCTGCTTTCAGGTAGTCCAGAAAGAGGGCGTAGATGGTTTCGCTGCTCTGGCGAGCTACATCGGGCGTGGCAAAGCGCCAGTGGGGCAGAATCTCGGATTTGTACGGCTGCACCAGCAACACACCCTGCTCTCCTATGCCCACCCGGTACAACTCTGGGTGGGCGCGGAGATCAAGTTCGGCGTAATACAGGCTGTAGTCGAATTTGGGGGGCATGACCTAGGTGGCTCCGGGAACAGATTCCGGCCACTCCGTTGTTCTAGCGGAACCACACCGTTAGAACAACTTCGTTCTAAAATCTGCATTGCTCCTACTCGCTTTGCTCGGTTCGAATCTGGGATCCAAACGGAGTTTTTACGTCATCCGGTCATCGTCCATCATCGCGTTCAGCATCCAGCGGATTTTGTCTACGGTGGCGGCGTACCCGTTGTACAGGTCGGCGGTGGCGGGATCGTTGGCGTCGTCTACGGTCTGCGAATCGTCGCGGTAGCCCCGACCCACGCGGGTCAGGTCGTCGACCAGATCGGACACCTGGGCGCGGGCGTCACGCACGGTCACGGTGGGGACTTTGACCACGCTGAAGCGCTCGATGTCGGCAGGCGCGGCAATCGGGCTGCCACCGAGGGCCACCAGGCGTTCGGCCTGCTCGTCGATGCTGGGGAAAATTTCTTCGATGAACTCGTCGTAGGCGAGGTGCAGATCACGGAAAAAGCGGCCCCGAATGTCCCAGTGGTACTTCTTGAATTTCAGGTACAGGCTGATGGAGGTGGCGAGGTTGCGCTGCAAGGTTTCGGCCACCACACCAAACTCTTCTTCAGTCAGGTAGCTGTGGTCGACGAGACGGTTATGAACCGTGTGCAGGTGCGCGGCGTCGGCCTTGGAGTCGCCGCCTGCCACCACGCCCTGAGTGCCCACATTCTGGTCGGCGTCTTTGCCTTTGCCTTTCTTGCCAGCTTTTTGCGTCATGGCCCTAACCTACGCTGCGGCCCCTGCCGCGCCCATACGTGGATTCTTTAGGCTTGACCCATTTGGTACATCAATCTGTTGTCCTCTACCCGCATTCCAACCGCGCCCGATTCCTGCAATTCAGTCAGGTGGGCGGCCACCACAGCGCGGTTCAGGACTACTGCAGAGGCGTTGGTCATGGTGATATTCAGGGCAGCGCACACACGGGCCAACAGTTCATCGGTGGTGGCGGCCCCGGCCTGTACGGCGTGTAGCACAGCGCCAGTCGTGCGGGCGTAGGCGGCGAGATTGGCGGCCACCAACCCGGCCAGATCGGGGGTGGGGTCGCCATGACCGGGCAAGACCACGCGCACGCCTTCCAGTTCTCCCAGCCGCGCCGCCGCTTCCTTTTGCAATCCCGAGTCGGCGCAAAAGGTCAGAGGATGCTTGGCCAAGGCTTCTGGCCCGAACAGCGCGTCGGCCGCGTACAGCACGTCTCCGACCCGGACGGCGTACATCATGGAGGCGTGGCCTGCCACTTCCAGCAGCTCCAGATCCGCGCCGCCGATGCGGGTCAGGCCGGGTTCGGGGGCGAGGCGGGCTGGGCTGGGCGGGGCCAGCAGGAATTTGTTCTGCAATTCGGCAGGGGGCCGCGCCCCGAACAGCGTGATGGGTTCCAGGATCGGGTGCGTGATCACAGCGTCTTCCAGCGGCGGCGCGAAGATTTTGAGTTCTGGATAACGCTTCAGCAAAAAGCTGTTGCCGCCGTGATGGTCGGCGTGACTGTGCGTGTTCAGGATGCCGGTGGGCTGCAACCCTGCCTCGGTCATGGCCCGCAGCAACTTGCGGGCGTGAGACTCGTCCAGACCAGTGTCTATGACCAGTGCACCGCCGCGCCCGTCTTCGACCAGCACACTGTTCACGGCTGCGGGAAAGTAGTGCACACCGGGGGCGAGGGGCAGCAGAGCAGAGGCCATAGGCAGCAGAGTACAGGCCAAACCGGGCGAAAGATTAACTTTACTTAACAAATCACTTGATCGTTTGATGTAGAGTGATTCTTGAACAGGCCGAAGCGTTCGGCCACCTTCTCAGTGTCTCAAGGAGAACTATGCCCCGTCTGCCCAAACTTGCCATTATCGTCAGCAGCACCCGTGCCGCCCGCTTTGCCGACAAGCCTACCGCCTGGTTTTCCGGGCTGGCTTCTCAGCGCACCGACGCCGAATTTGAAATCGTAGACCTGCGGGATTTCCCCATGCCTTTCTTTGATGAAGTGGCCTCTAACCTGTACACGCCCAGCCAGAACGAAGTGGCCCAGCGCTGGCAAAAGAAGCTGACCGAGTTTGACGGCTACATTTTTATTACTGCCGAGTACAACCACGCGCCCACCGGCGTGCTGAAAAATGCGATGGATTACGCCTACCCCGAATGGAACAAGAAGCCTGCCGCCTTTGTCGGGTACGGCTCGGTGGGCGCAGCGCGGGCCATAGAGCAACTGCGAATGATCGCCGTGGAACTCCAGATGGCCCCCACCCGCACCAGCGTGAACATTCAGGGCGGAGACTTTTTTGCCGTGTGGCAGCAAGGCAAGGACATTGCCGAACTGACCCACCTGCTCCCCAGCGTGAACACTCTGCTGGATGAAGTGGTCTGGTGGGCCAACGCCCTGAATGCGGCGCGGGAAGCGTGAGCGCCAGCAACGGGCGCAGGGCGGTCTAAGGGTCTAGAGTCTGAGGGTCTAAGAACAGCAACGATCCAAGTTCCAGCCCCTTGTGTCCGAGTAAGCGTCTAAGTAAACCAACGCAGAGCAAGCAAACGCAGAGGCGGCCCCGTGCTTGCTCTGCGTTTGCTTTTGCGCTGGCTGTCTGCTCACGCTGAACGCTGTGCCCGTTCCCAGCACCGTGCGGGTGTAGCCTCTCCCCCGTGACCTCTGCCCCCGCTCCCGCCTTCCGCCCTTCTGCCGCGCAACTCGGACTCGTGGGCGTCACGTTTCTGATGTGGGGCGGGTTTTTTCTGGTCATTCCGCTCATTACAGTGCATTTTGTAGAGGGACTGGGGTGGGCGGCGGCCAGCGTGGGCATCGTGCTGGGCGTGCGGCAATTGACGCAGCAGGGGCTGACGGTGTTTGGCGGCGCGTGGGCAGACCGGATCGGGCCAAAGCCGCTGATTCTGGCGGGCTGCCTGATCCGCACCCTCGGCTTTGGCTGGATGGGGTTTGCCGAATCGTTTGGCGTGCTGCTGGCCGCGTCGGTGCTGGCGGGCATCGGGGGCGGCCTGTTCGATGCGCCCAAGAGTGCCGCTATTACGGCTGTGACGAAGCCAGAACACCGGGGGCGAATGTTCAGTCTGATCAGCATGGCCGGAAACCTGGGCATGGTGGTGGGGCCACTGCTGGGCGCGTGGCTGTCGGGCGTGGGCTTCCGCACGGCGGCGCTGTGGGCGGGCAGCGTGTACTTGGTGGCCTTCGCGGTGCTGGCCCTGACCCTCCCCCGCATGATCCCACCCCCACGGGCGGCGGGCGCAAGCAGTTTGGATGGCCTGAGAATTGCGCTGCAAGACCGCGTATTCAGGCGTTTTACGCTGGTGCTGTGCGGCTATTTTTTGCTGAGCACGCAACTGAATGTGGCCGTGACGCTGAAAGCGGTGGCGCTGGCTGGCCCCGCCGCCACTGGCCCGCTGTACGGCCTGAGCGCGGGCCTTGCCGTGCTTCTGCAATATCCGCTGCTGAGGCTGGTGGAACGCCACATTCCCACACGCCCCGCCCTCGTAACCGCCGTGGTGTTGGTGGCCGCCGCACTGGGCCTGATGGGATTCGCCGCCACCTTTCCGCAACTGCTGGCCTGCGTGGTGCTGTATTCGCTGGGCACGATGTTGGTCTACCCCACCCAACAAACCCTCACCGCCCGCCTTGCCCCAGAAGGCCGGGTAGGAAGCTATTTCGGCTTCAGCGCCATCAGCCTCGGCGTGGGCGGTGCACTGGGCAACTTTCTGGGTGGCCTGCTGGTGGATGCAGGCGCACGGTTGAACCTGCCCACGCTGCCTTGGCTGACGCTGATGGCGGTGGGCTTGGTCACGGCGGCGGGACTGCGGTGGGCGCTCAGGGAGATGGGGGAACGCTCATGAAGAACCGCTACCCGCAACCCCTGGCCTAGACTCAGGGCATGTTCTGGGTCAATGCCTTGATGCTGGTGCTGGTGGGCCTGCTGCTGGGCTGGATTCCGGTGCTGGGGCCGGGAGTGCTGGGCTTCCTGGCAGGCCGGGCCGAACGGGGGCCACGTGCCGTGCTGGTGCTGTTGCCCACACTGATCCTGCAAACCCTGGCCCTGATCGGCGTGCGCTGGCTGGAAAACGCCGCCGAGCGCCAGCAGTTAGACGGCTGGTTCTGGACGGCATTAACTTGGCTGGGCAGCCCCGTCAGTACCGCACTGGGCCGCCCCCTCGCCAACGCCGTCGGAGACAGCAGCCCGCTGGGGTTCATGCTGCTGTTCACGGCTCCGGCACTGGTCGGGCTGATCTTGGGAAGCTGGACAGCGGGGCGGCGTAAGCAGCTATAGATCAACATGAGAGGCTCTGATTTTTAGACCTTTGAGTCTGTTTTTGTCTGCGTCAACATTTACGCGGCCTCTCCCCCATCTTCCGCCCACAGCGCCCGCATTTCTTCGCTGCGTTCCAGCAGTTCGGCCAGCGTGCCCTCATCAGTAATGCGTCCGCCTTCCAGCAGCACGATTCGGTCGGCGCGCGTCAGGGCGGCGCGGCGGTGAGACACCACCAAACAAGTCGCGTCGGTTTCGGCAAACAGGCCGTCCCAGAGTACGGCTTCGGTGCGGGCGTCCAGGGCGCTGCTCACGTCGTCAAAGACCAGCAGATCGGCGTCGCGGGCCAGCATCCGGGCCACCGCCGCCCGCTGCACCTGCCCGCCGCTGAGTTTGACGCCGCGTGCGCCCACCGGCGTATCCAGCCCGCTGCTCAACTGCTGCACGTCGGGTTCCAGCACAGCCAACCGCACGGCGCGGCTCAGGCGATCCGGGGCGCTGCCACTCAGCACGTTTTCGCGCAGGCTGTCGCTGAACAGGTTGGGAATCTGGGCAGTGTAGGCGCTGCGGGGCGGCACCAGAAACGAAGCGGGGTCTTCTACAGGTTGCCCGTTCCAGCGCACCGTGCCCGAATCGGTGGGAATCAGGCCCAGCAGCGCCCGCAACAGCGTTGTTTTGCCGCTGCCGATGCGCCCCGTGACCACCACGAATTCACCGCGCCGCACGCTGAAGCTGGCGTCTCGCAGGCCCATGCCGCTGGGGTGCAGGGCGGTCAGGCCGTCCACACGCAGTTCCTCTAGCGGCTGAGCCTCGGCCGTTCCAGCGGCGGGCAAGGGGGTCAGTTCCGGCGGATCGGCGTGCAGGTACACCGGATGATGCTGCACGGTCTGGTCACGCGGGGCGTCTTGCAGCAGGCGGTTCATGCGGTCATAGCTGACCCCGGTGCGGCGGTGGCGGGCAATCGCGTCGCCAAAAAAGCCCATGCTTCCGGTCAGGCGCGGCAGCAGCCCAATAAATAGTACGAAGTCGGCCACGTCCAGCGCCCCACCGCGAATCTTGTTGGCCCCCAGCAGCAGCACCAGCCCCACGGCAATATTGACCATGTTGGTATTCACGCCCCGGATCAGTTCGGTCAGCAGCACGTCGCGCAGGGCGGCAGACCGGCGAACCTCGCCCAATTTGACGAGGTGAGACACCATCTGGCCTTCACGGGCGGCCAGCTTGACGGCGCTCACGGCCCCGAAGGTTTCCCCGATAAAGTCGGTCACGCGGCCTGTGGCCTCGCGCATGCGGCGGCGGTAACTGCGAATAATGGGCGAGAGGCGCTGCACGAACACCACCATCAGCAGCAGCGGGGCGCATACCAGCAGCGTAATCAGGGGGTCTATCTGGGCCATCAGGGTAATGGCGATCACCGAAAAGGCCACGAAGCCCCAGCCGTCCACCCAGACCTCGGTGTATCCGGCCACATCGTCCACATCGTCGCGGAAGCGGGTCACGGCCTCAGCGGGCGTGTCGGGCAGGCGGCGGGCGCGGCGGGCGGTCAGCAGGTAGCCCAGCATGTTGCGCCTCACGAGGGCGTCCAGCGTGTACCACAGTTCTATCCAGGCCCGGAAAGCCCCATAAAAAATCCCGAATCGGCTGACCCGCACGAAGGCGAACCATCCCACTGCCACCCACGCCGCCGCAATCAGGGGTTCAATGTTTCCGGTGGTGGACGTGCCAGCCAGCCGCAGTTTATCGGCGGCTTCCAGTTGCCGGAACACCCCACTGACCGCCAACGTCAGCAGCGCGGGCGAGGCGTGAACCATGCCCCACATCAACAGATTGAAGGCGAACAGAACTGGACGGTACACGAACAGGCGCTTGGAGAGAGCAAAGGTTTTGTCGGAAATGGACTGGGGGGCGGTGGTCATGGGTGGTAACTCCGGAAGAAAGTGGATCTTGGAATGTGGAACGTGGACAGGGCAACAGCTGGAACTTCGGACGTGAGGGTGGGCAACCCACGATCTGCGCCCCTCACGCCAGCACCCCTTCCCCTTCCGCCCCGACCCCAGCCCGCAGCAGCCCGGCGTAATGGCTGCGCGGGTTGGCAGCCAGCAGTTCGCGGGGGCCGTCTTCCAGCACCTGGCCGTCGCCCAAGACCAGAATCCGGTCAGCGCGCGCCACCGTATCCAGTCGGTGGGCAATCACGATGGCGGTGCGGCCACTCAGCAGGCGGGTCATGGCGGCGGTCAGCAGGCCTTCGGTGGCTGGATCAAGGCGGCTGCTGGGTTCGTCCAGAATGATCAGGGCGGGGTCTTGCAGCATCACGCGGGCAAAGGCCAACAGTTGCGCCTCGCCTGCCGAGAGACTTCCTGCGGGCAGGGGCGTCTGCACCCCCTGTTCCAGTCGGGCCAACCACGCGCTCAGGCCCACTTCATGCAGCGCGGCCTCTACGCGCTCGTCGGGCAGCGTGTCGTCAAAAAAGGTGAGATTGTCGCGCACGCTGGCCTGAAACAGCTGTACGTCCTGCGTCACCACCGCCACACGGGAGCGCAGGCTGCTGAGCTTGAGATCGCGGGTGTCGAGGCCGCCGAGTTGCACACTGCCACTGGTGGGATCGTAGAGGCGCGACACGAGGCGCGTGAGGGTGGTTTTGCCGCTGCCTGTGCGCCCCAGCAGGCCAAGGGTCTGTCCGGCTGGCAGAGAGAAGGAAACGCCGTGCAGCACGCCACGCACCGTAGAGTCGGTGGGATCGTAGCTGAAATCCACGTCTCTAAAGGCCAAGGGCAACGCTCCCGCCGGAAGCTCGCGCACGCCTTCGGGCAGTCCGGAGCGCAGGGCCAACAGTTCGCCCACCCGGAACAGACTGGCCCCAGCCTTCTGCAAATCCTGAAGCTGCTGCGTCAGCTGATCAATGGGTTCTTCGATCATGTTCATGTACTGGTACAGCAAAAAGGCCGTGCCCAGCGAGATCGCGCCCGCCGCGTACAGCCCTACCGCCGAGACCAGAATCGCCACGTATCCGGCGGCAAACAGCGCCATGCTGAGTTGCCACACCACGCTGCGCCGCCGCCAGGAAAAGGTGCTGCGTCCAAAATACTCGCGCTGCACCTGCAAATATCTGTTCAGGTGATGCTGACCCGCACCCAACGAGCGCACGTCGTCCAGCCCCGCCAGCCGTTCTTCTATGAAGCCGAACAGTTTGGCGCTGCTTTCGCGCTCCAGCCGGGTGGGTTCCACGCCCGCCTTGCGCACCCGGTTCATGGCGATCAGCGTGATAACCACAAAACTGGTGATGCCCAGCCCGATCCACACGTTCTCGCGGTAAAACATGACGATTGCGCCGATCAGCAGCAACGCAGCCCCGAACACCCGCACGGCGAACTGGGAGAAAAAGTTGCTGAGCGCAGTCACGTCGCCGTCTATGCGCTCGATCATTTCGCCGGGAGTGCGTTCCTTGTGCTCGTGCATGTCCAGCGAGAGCAGGTGCGCCATCAGGTCGGCCCGCAGGCGATTGGTGGCCCGCCAGCCCACGCGTGCGCCCACGTAGGTCGCGCTGGCCGTCAGCAGTTGCACACCCACCGCCACGCCGATATACACGCCTGCCAGCCACGCCAACTGTGCCACCGGAGCCGACGCGCCCAGCTTGGCTCCGTCTACAAATTGCCGCAGAAGTTGAGGCAAAATCAGGTTCAGGCCCGTCGCCGTAAACAGCAGCACGGCCAGCAGCAATACGCGCCACCACAACGGCCCCAGGTAGATTCGCAGCACGGCCAGTGCCCCCGATCTGGGCGGCGGAGAAGCAGATTTGGAGTCAGTGGAGTCAGAAGGGGGCGTGGCGGCGGTCATAGGGTCAGGGTAGGGCGCGGGCGGGGGCGGGCGCATCCGCCGAGTGGCGCAGTGGGGGGCCAAGAGGGGGCACAACGGCCTTAATCGTTGCTCCACGCGGTACGCTGTACACGTGAAGGATGAGCCGAAAGCCGAGCAGGAACAGAATCCGGCCCCCCCCAGCGCCTCCCCCGGTGCAAGTGTGTGGGCAGGCGAACGCTGGACAGTAGACGGAATCGAGGACACGCCGACTGGCCGCATGGCCCGCGTGGAATTGCCGTCGGGCCGCACGGTGGACATCTTGCTCTCATCGCTGCCCGGCGGCGTGCAGGAGGGCGATATTTTGGGGATTCAGGACGGCCCGGACGGCGCGGTAGCCCATATTCTGAAGGAAGAAACGCAGGCGCGGCGGGCCGAAGGTGGGGCTGAACTGGACGCCCGGAATGCACGCGGCGCGACCTTAGCTGTGAATGCAGACGGAGAAATTACGCTATGAGTCCCTCCAAAGACAAGGAATCTGGGAAAAAGCCAGCGGCGAAAAAAGCCCCCGTCAGCAAGAAGGCGGCTCCCAAAGCTGCTTCGACAGGCAAAAGGGCGCGCAGCACCGCCAAAACGGGCAAGAGCCGGGGCCGTCCGACTTCTTCAGACTTGTTGGGTCTGTTGGTGTTGGGGCTGACTGCCAGTCTTGCGGCGTGCGCGGGCGGCGGCCTGTTTGGGGGCGGCACCACGACCACCACACCCGACACCACCAAAACACCTGCCGGACAGGTCACGATCCGCTTTCTGGACGTGGGGCAGGGCGACGCCGTACTCATTCGCAGTCCTGAAGGCAAAACACTGCTATACGACGGGGGCCGCAGCGCCGAGCGGATGCGCGAGCATATGGAGACCTACGGCATCACCAAGATTGACCTGATGATCGCCAGTCACGGCGACGCCGACCATATTGCGGGCCTGGTTCCTGCCGCCGAAGCCAAGCCCACGCTGTTTATCAACAACGGCATTCCGGCCACCACCCAGACCTGGAAGCGCCTTGTAGACGGCCTCGAAGCCGCCGGCACCAAATTTCAGAAGGCGGGCGATCAGGTGATCAATCTGGGCAGCGTGAAGGTGCGCGTGATTGACCCGCCCGCTGGCATGGGCAAAGACCAGAACGAAAACAGCATCGGCATTCGCCTGGATTTCGGCAATTTTCATGCCCTGATGACGGGCGACAGCGAGAAGCCCGAAACGCAGGCCTGGCTGGAAGAAGACCGCCCGGAAATCAAGGGTCCGTTTCAGCTGTACAAGAGCATTCATCACGGCGCGGCCAACGGCGACCATCCGGCGTGGCTGGCGCAGGTGCGGCCCGAAAATGTAGTCATCGGCGTGGGAGACAACAATTACGGCCACCCGACCAAAACGGCGCTGGATTTGTACAAGCAAAACGGCATCCGCATCTACCGCACCGACCAGAACGGCACGGTGACCTTTACAGGCAGCAGCGACGGAACGTATACGGTGACGACGGATCGGTGAAGGTGACGGAGCAAGGGGCGGGGCGTCTGTACTACTGGCCTAACCCCCCCCATTGCTCCGCAATGCCCCCCTCAAGGGGAGGGAAGAGTGTTGGGGCGAGTTCTTAGACCCTTAGACCGTCCACCCCTCAGACTGCCCGGTACGCCGCCCGAAACGCCCGGTGCCGCTCTGCCGAAATCCGGCCCACCTGCGGCACGATAACGGCGGTGACCTGTGGGCGCGTGGGCGGCCTTTCGACCCCAATTCCTGCCCACGCCAGCCGCGCCGCACCCAGCACCGAGGCTCCCGGCGTGGCGACGGCGCGCAGTTCTCGTCCCAGGCAATCGGCCAGCAGTTGCCGCCACCAGGGGTCTACCGTGCCGCCGCCGGCCAACAACAGCGCTTGCCCCGGCAACAGCGGCAGCAGTTCGGCGGCCTGCGCGATGGACAGGGCGACCCCCTCAAAGGCGGCGCGGGCCATATGGCGGTGATCATGGGCGGCGTTCAGGCCCACCCAGGCGGCGCGGGCGTGGGGATCAAGGTGCGGCGTCCGGTCTCCGGTCAGGTAGGGCAAAAAGGTGGGCAGCGGGTCGGCGTCTATTTCCTGCGCCGCCGCGTAAAATTCGGGCCAGGTCAGGCGCAGGGTTCGGCGTGCCCATTCCAGCACCAGGCCCGCATTTTGAATGGCCGCCAGCGTGTAGCACCCCGCACCCTCGGCCTCGCGGAACACGTGCAGGCTGGAATGCGCGGCAGGCAACATGGCGGCCCTTACCACCACCTGAGCGCCCGTGCCCACCGTCAGTTGGGCTTCGCCGGGCAGCAGGCCACTGCCGTACAGGGCGGCGGCGGTGTCAGCGGCTCCGGTCACGATGGGAATTCCTGTGAGCAAGCCCAGTTCGGCGGCCACTGGAGCCAGAAGCGTTCCCGCCACCGCATTCGAGGGCAGCACGGGTGGCAGCAGCGCTGGATTCAGGCCCAGCTTCTCCAATATTTCTCCCGACCAGGCCTGCGCCGTCAGGTCGTACAGCAGCGTGCCTGACGCGTCCGATGGGTCAGTGGCAACTTCTCCGGTCAGGTAAAGCCGCAGCCAGTCTTTGGGTTGCAATGCCCAGCGTGCCGTCTGATAGTGAGCTGGCTCGTGCTGCCTCAGCCACAGCAGGGTTGGCCCCGCCATGCCCGCTACAGGCGGGTTGCCCAGCCGCGCCAGCAGCGAAGGGTCAAGAGCCGAAAAGGAGGCCAGTTCTGCCGCGCTGCGCGTATCCGACCACAGCACGGCGGGGCGCAGGGATTGGCCACCCGCATCCACCAAGACCACGCCGTGCATCTGTCCACTTAAACCGAGGGCCTGCACCCGCGCCGGGTCTAGGCCCTCCAGCACCTCCTGCACGGCCCCGACCACCCCGGCCCACCACGCCGCCGGGTCGGTTTCGGCCCAGCCCGGATGCACCGACAGCGCCGGGTAAGCACGGCTGGCCTGCCGCACCAATTCGCCGCCTGCGGTCACCAAACCGACTTTCACGCTGCCGGTGCCCAGATCGAGGGCCAGGGCCAATCCTTCGGGGGAAGCATGGGCCGGGTCGAACGGGTGGGCCGGATGGCTAAGCGTCATGGTTCTATTCTGGCTGCCGCGCCCAGGCACAGGCCCGCAGAGCCAGAGTGCTGTCTACACGCGCTGACCTACATGCAGGCAGGCCCGCCGCTGATTCACGGTGGGCCTGAGTTCAGAACCAATCACTTACGGGACAACTTCAGTGGGCCAGCATCTCCGCGCTCAGTTGTTCCGGCTTCAGCGCCCCGGTCATCACCGACACCGTGTCGGCCATGCTGATTTTTTTGGGATTGAGGAGGGCGGCCCGCTGCCCCATGCGGTGAACGTGAATCCGGTCGGCAATCTCGAAGACGTGGGGCATGTTGTGGCTGATCAGAATGACGGGCAGGCCGCCGTCGCGCACTTTTCGGATCAGGTCAAGCACCATGTTGCCTTCGCGCACGCCGAGGGCCGCAGTAGGTTCATCCATGATGACCACATGCCGCGCAAAAGCCGCGCTGCGGGCCACCGCCACGCCCTGCCGCTGCCCGCCCGACAGGGTTTCTACGGGCTGACTCATACTCTTGATGGCAAATTGCAGCCCCTGCATATGCCGCACCGCTTCCTCGTGCATCTTCTTTTTATCGATGATCCGCAGCAGTTTGGCAATCGGCCCCGGCCTCAGGATTTCGCGGCCCAGAAAGAGGTTCTCGGCAATGGTCATGGCCGGAGCCACCGCCAGATCCTGGTAGACCGTTTCGATGCCCTGCCGCCGGGCATCAATCGGGCTGCGGAACGAAACGAGTTGGCCGTCCAGGAAAATCTGCCCTTCATCGGGAACCACTGCGCCCGACAAAGCTTTGATCATGCTGCTTTTGCCCGCGCCGTTGTCGCCAATAACGGCCAGAATCTCGCCGGGTCGCAGTTCAAAATCGGCCCCGTTGATGGCGGTCACCTGGCCGTACCGCTTGACCAGACCGCGTGCTTCCATCACCAGCGGCACGCCGGGAGTCGGGGCCGCACCGGAAATCGCTTGAAGGGTCATGAAATTACGCCTTCCTTCTGGAGAATTGGTCGGTGGCGACGGCCAGAATAATCAGCACACCCGTGATGAGAATCTGGTACACGCTGTTGACGCCGCTGAGGGTGAGGCCCACCCGGAACACGCCCACGATCAGCGCCCCCAGAAAAGTGCCCAGTACGTTGCCGCGCCCACCGAACAGGCTGGTGCCGCCCAGCACGACGGCGGTGATGCTTTCCAGGTTTTCGGTCTGTCCGGCGTTGGGATCGCCTGCACCGACCCGGCCCACCAGAATCAGGGCGGCAATGCCGTACAGCAGACCCGCCACCGCATACACACTGATCAGGAGCCGCGTGGTGGGAATCCCGCTCAGGCGCACGGCTTCGGGGTTGTTGCCCACCGCGTACACATGACGGCCCGGCGCAGTCTGGGTCAGGAAAAACCAGGCCACACCAAACAGCATCAGCATCAGCACTGCGCCGTAAGTAAAGGGCGTGCCCAGAACATTGAAGGTCTGGCCCAAAAAGTTGAGCGCGGGGGGCAAATCGGTAACGGTCTGGGCGTTGGAATAGATCTGGGTGGCCGCAAATACAATGCCGTACATGCCCAGCGTGGCTATAAACGGCGGCAGCCTGAGCCGGGTAATCAGTACGCCGTTCAGCGCTCCGATGGCGGTGGTAATTGCCAACCCGCAGAGAATTGCCACGATGGGCGGCATTCCCAGTTCTACGGCAAATTTGGTCATGACCACGCTGCCCAGCGCCATAATCACGCCGCAACTCAGGTCGATGCCCGAAGTCAGAATAATCAGCGTTTGGCCGATGGCGATGACCGCCACGAAAGAAATCTGTTTGAGAACCAAAGACAGCGTGGTGGCCGTCAGGAAACGGTCGGACTGCGTGGCAAAAAAGATGCAGGCCAGCAGCAAGGCCAGCAGCGGCCCCAGCGTAGTGAGGCTGGGCAACGCCGGACGTTTGGCAGGGGGCGGAGCAGTAGCAGGCTGGGTCATGACAGGAACCTCTGAGGCAAAAGGAATAGGAAGGGGGAAGCCAGCCCAGCGCAGTGGCTGTGTCGGCTTCCTTCTGGGTGGCGAGCGGAAGGCGTTAGGGGTTGAGGTTGGGACGGGCCTCAGGGGCTAGGGTCTGAGGGGTCAGGGTCTGAGGGGCTAAGAAGGGCGAGGTGAATCGCTTGCGCTCATTCTTTCCCCTCTGGCCCGCTTACTTGCCCCAGCAGTTGGCGAGGCCGAAGGTGGTGTTGCTGCTCTTGACGCCGGCCTGCGCCTTGTTGGTGACCAGCGTCACGCCCGTGTCGGTGTAGCCGCTGACTTTCTTGCCGGTTTTGGCATAGTTCACGCCTGCGGCGACGCCCATAGAGGCCATCTTGAGGGGGTACTGCTGGCTGGTGGCCGCAATGACGCCGCTGACCACGTTCCGCACGCCCGCGCAGCCGCCGTCGACCGACACGATCAGCACGTCTTTTTCACGCCCGATGGCTTTGAGGGCCTGGTACGCACCAGCAGCGGCGGGTTCATTGATGGTGTACACGAGGTTGATGTTGGGGTTGCGCTGGAGGCAGTTTTCCATAGCGGTCTGTCCCTTGGCCTGATCCCCGAAAGAATCCTGAGCGCAGGACACGCCCGTGTTCACCTGATTTTTGGTGGTGGCGCTGATACCCGCCGTGCCGAATCCAGCAAGGAAGCCGTTGTGGCGGGCAATGCCCACCGGGTGGCCGGGGAACAGGTCGAGTGCGGCGATCACAGCTTTCTTGTTGCCCATCGCTTTTTTGGCCCACTGCCCGATCAGGACGCCTGCCTGATAGTTGTTGGTGGCAAACAGCGCGTCTACGGCGGTGGTGGGTTCGGTGGGGCTGTCGAGCGCGATGACCATCACGCCAGCGGCGCGGGCTTTGGCAATGGCGGGCACGATAGCTTTGGCGTCGCTGGGCGTAATCAGGATGGTTTTGGCTCCGGCAGCCACCATGTTTTCAATCGCGGTCACCTGTCCGGCGTTGTCACCGTCTGCCTTGCCCGCGCCCGTCAGCAGCTTGGCCCCGAGGCGGGTGGCTTCCTTCTGCGCGCCCTCTTTCATCTTCACGAAAAAGGGGTTGGTTTCGGTTTTGGTAATCAGGCCGATGATGGGCTGGGCGCTGCTCTGGGCAAGCGCGACACTCACGGCGGTAGTGGCAGACAGGGCGAGGGTGGCGACAACGGCAGCAATCTTGGAGTGACGCATGGTGGTTCTCCTATGGGGTGAAAGAAGGCGGGAGCCGGGGGCAGACAGAACAACTAAGCGGTTGGAACGCAAACGGGCGGAGCCGTGGATTGCCGTAAAATTAGTTCGGTGGGCAGTTGCACGCGGGCCGGAGAGGCGCGGGCGCGGCCCGCTTGGATGTGGCCGAGTTGAGCAATCAGGTGGTCGCAGGCCAGCACGCCGAGGTCGTAAGCGGGCTGCGCCACCACCGTCAGGGGCGGGGTCATGGTCTGTGCCCAGCGGGAGTCGTCGAAGCCAACGATAGACAGGTCTCCGGGAATGTTCAGGCCCAGTTCGCGGGCGGCCAGCACTGCGCCCACCGTCATTTCGTTGTTGCCCACAAACAGGGCGGTGGGGCGCAGGTGGGCGGGCAAGCTCAGCAGGCGCATCGCCGCTTTCCGTCCATCTTGTTCGCGGTGTTCTCCGGGGAGCACCAGGTCGGGGTGGTACGCAACGCCCGACTCTTCCAGCATTTGCCGAAATCCGGTGTGGCGCTCTACGGCGGTGCTGATGTCCAGCTTGCCCACGATCATGCCGATGCGCGTGTGGCCGAGGCCGATCAGGTGCTTGGTGGCCGCCCGCGCCCCGCCGATATTGTCTACCGTCACCGTGGTCACGCCCGGATTGCCCGTGACCCGGTCAAGTTCCACGATGGGCAAATTGGGAACGAGTTTCAGGTTTTCGCGGGTGTGGGGAGTGGGCACCACGATCAGGCCCTGCGGCAAATGCCCACGCAAGGTATCCAGAGCCCGGCGCTCTTTGCCCGCATCTTCGTCGGTATTGAACAGGAAGGCCGTGTAACCGTGACGGTCTGCGGCGTCCTGCACGCCTTTGGCCAGCGTGGCATGAAAGTGGTTCAAGATATCGGTCACGATGACGCCGATGGTGCGCGTTTCGCGTTGGCGCAGGCTGCGGGCCAGCATATTAGGCTGGTAACCCAGTTGTTGCGCGGCGTGTAGCACACGTTCGCGGGTAGGCTGGGCGACCATATCCGGGCGACTAAGCGCACGGGACGCAGTAGCCGCAGAGACATTGGCAAGGGTGGCGACATCTTGAATGCTTGACATTGCAATCGATTACACCTTTATAGATGAATTTTATTCTGTGGGCCGCTGCCAGACGAGAAGCGGTGCTTGCAAACGATTACATTAGGACAAAGAGAGTGTGCGCCATTTGTTAACTGCCTGTCAACCTTCATGAAGGCCGCGTCTTTGGTGTGGGATGAACCCAGATAAGCAGTAAAGTCAAACATTGGAACCTGGAAAGCCGCATCAGGACAGCAAAAAACCGTACCCAACTTTCAGGCACGGCAGAGCAGGTAAATTTTTGTACTGAGTTGAGGCCGGGGCAGGAGGTCAATCATGGCGCTCTCTCGCCTGCGGAGCTTTGCAAGCCAAGGGTGAGGAGCTGCAAATAGAAACCCCGTCCCTGCCCTATCCGTGTGAGGTCGTCGTCCACGCGATGGGCGGGCCGATTCCAGCGTTAAGACAACTGGCAATTTCGCCTCAGACGAACGGTTTAGCCGAGTGTGAACGCGACAAGATCAATCCTGCCGAGCGCAGCGCTGCCCCCCTACCCGGTGGGGGACTTGCAAAGCTGCGGAACAGAGGGAGTTGGGGGCGGGGCAAAACGTGGGAGCCGACCAAGAAGTTGGGATCAAAGCTGTCGCAAGGAGCGAAGGCCACAGCTCAAACCTTCTCTACAAAGCCCTAAATCTCCTGCAAGGGCCGCTCCGCCAACCAGTCCGGCACGTCGGCTGGGGCGTAGGTGTCGAAGGTCAGGCGGGTGAGGGCGATCAGCGGATAACCTTCCAGCGGGCCGTCTTCCTTGCGGCGATCCACGATGCAGGCAATGCCGACGCAGCGCCCGCCCGCCGCTTCGGTGGCGCGAACGGCTTTCAGAACGCTACCGCCTGTGGTCAGCACGTCTTCTACGGCCACAAACGGTTCACCGGGCGAAAGGGTAAAGGCCTCGCGGATTTTCATGGCGTTGCTGCCGCCTTCCATCTGCACTTTTTCCGAAAAAATGGCGCGGCCCCCGGTATGGCGGGCCACTTCGTAGGCCAGCACTACGCCGCCCATCGCGGGGCCGACGACCAACCGCGCCCCGATGTGGGCCTCACGCAGCTTTTCGGCGATGGCCTGCCCAATCCGCTCGGTCAGGTGGGGATACTGCAAGACCGTGGTGGACTGCAAAAACTTGGGTGAATGGCGACCAGAGGCGAGCAAAAAATGCCCCTCGTGGTAAGCGCCCGCTTCCTTGTACAGCGCGAGTACATCCATGATGAAAGCAGTATCGCATTCCCGGCGGGTCAGGTACGGCAAGATAGTTTATGGACACTCCCGGCACACCCACTGCACCCCCCCACGCCATCGGTGTGCGCCGCCGGTTGTTGGGTATTCCGCTGAATACGATGGCTCAGGAAGCAGGCCTGTCGCCCGAACTCCTGGCGGCGGTAGAGCGCAACGAATACGATCCGCGCAGCCTGCATTTGCAAGCCCAACGCGTGCTTGGGCGTGTGTTAGACCTCAGCCTTTAAGCTTAGAGGTAATGCGGGCGGCGCATACCATCTGGCTGCGCCACACGCTCTAAAATTTGTGTTCTGACCAATCTTTTCTCACTTCAAAAGGACAACCCTGATGAACCATGCGTTCGTGGATGCCAGTTGGCACGAATTACCTGACGGGCGCGGCTTGGGCGGCTGGGGCCTGGTGCTGCTGAGGCCCGGCAATTTGCCTTCGCGCTTTCAGGGGCAACTGGAGGCGCCCGACAACAACGCCGCCGAACTGCGTGCGGTACTGGAAGCCCTGCGGCACGCCCCAGACGGCCAGCCCCTCAGCGTGCATACCGACAACGAAGCCGTCATTGCGTCGGTGGCGCGGGGACGAGGGCCGCAGCTGCTGGCCGACGCTGCCCGTGAGGTGCAGGACGAGGCCGAAGCGCGGGGCATTGGGCTGCGGGTGGATTACGTGACCCGCACGCGGCGGCACATGCTGGACGCCCACCATCTCGCCAACGACGCCCGGCGCGGCCTGAACACGCCGGGGCTGGATTCGCCGCACGCCGATGTGCTGATAGAACAGCGCCACAGCGTGCCCGAAGCCCGCGTGAGCCTGCGCCGGGGCAGCGAGCGCGTGACCGCCCACGTGAACCTCGATCCTCTGTCGGATGTACCGCCCAGCGCACAGGCGTTGTTGGCCGCCGTGACGTTGGCCCTGCCGGGGGAAACCCTGCTGGTACGCCGCGCCAGCAAAATCGCGCAGGCACTTTGGCAACGACCTGAGCGGGCGCTGTTGGTGGGCGCACATGCCCAGTTGACGCAGGCACGGCAGGCGGCTGACGGGCAAGGGGTGTTGGTGCAGTTTCAGGGTGTGGGCTAAGCGGCGGTTTGGGGGGCTTGGTCTAAAGGTCTAGGGTCTGAGAATCTAGGAAGGCAATCGCTGACGCATCCTCCCTCCCTGTGCTTCGCAGCTTTGCGAGTCCCCAGCCCTCGCCCCTCTCCTAAATCTCCAGAGCGGAGGGGGCTGGGGGTAAGGCAAAACGTGAGAGCAGACCAAAATCCCCTCCCAATCCCAACTTCCATCCCTCATGAAGTAACCCCCCTAACCTGCCCCTCACACCTCCCGCCCCGGTATGGAATGCTGCCCCTGATGACCCAACTCGTCCCCACCCGCACCCAACCCACCACCTATTTCGCCCCGGCGAAGGTGAATCTGGGCCTCAGTGTGCGCGGGCTGCGGCAGGGCGGTTACCACGAACTCCATACCATCATGGTGCCGCTGAACGTGGGTGATGACATTGAGATTCAGCCTGCGCCCACGCTGGCACTGGCGGTAGAAGGCACAGACCTGCCCACCGATGCCAGAAACCTGGTGTTCCGGGCGGCCCGCGCCTACCTGGATGCAGCGGGCCTGGACACGGGCGTGCAGATCACGCTGACCAAACGGCTGCCCCTCGCTTCGGGCCTGGGCGGCGGCAGCAGCGACGCGGCCACCACCCTCATGGCGTTGGCGCGGCTCTTTCCGGCAGGCGTAGATTTGCCTGCACTGGCGCTGAAACTGGGGGCCGATGTGCCGTTTTTTCTGATCGGACAGGCGGCCATCGCCGAGGGCGTGGGCGAAATCCTGACGCCGCTGCCTGTGCCGCGTGTGCCGCTGGTACTGGTCAATCCGGGCGTAGAAGTCAGTGCTGCCGACGCCTACCGCTGGCTGGACGATGAAGAAGAATTCTCGCCCGCGCTGGATGTGGAGGCCATTCTGGACGCCCTGACCACCGGACGCCCCGTGCCTTACCTGAACGCCCTGCAACCCCATGTGGCCCTGCGCCACCCCCCGGTTCGGGAAGCCCTGACGCTGCTGGCCGAAGCTGGCCTGCGCTCTCCGCTGATGAGCGGCTCAGGCAGCACTTGTTTTGCACTGGCCGCCACCGACGATCAGGCGCACGACGCGGCGCGGGCCATTGCGCGGGTAAAACCGGGGTGGTGGGTGCAGGCGACGGGAACGCTGTAAGCGGAACGTGGATCGTGGTTTGGCGCTTGCCCCACGATCCACACTCCACGATCAGTTCCCTAGGGCTGATACGTCTTGATAATCCCCCCAAACCCGCTCTGAAACTTGGTCTTGTAAAACACCAGACTGATCGGCAGATTGCTGCCGCTGGCGGGCACAAAATCAATATTCAGGCGGTCTGTCTGGGCACGCCACAGCATCACAGGTTGGTTGGGCGACAGGGCCGTTCCCGTGCGCGGCATCTTGATGGTCTGCACCAGCGGGCCATCGGTCACGTTCATGGCTCCCCGGTACAGGCCTCCGCGTGGGCTGAGGGCCACCGCCGTGCCCGCCGCACCGTTGACTTCCAAATCGTATAGCACGCCGTAATTTCCCATCAGGCGCACCGATTGGCCAGTCAGTTTATCAGTTCCGGTAATGGCGGGGTCGACCATGCCGTCGCCAATGACGATTCGGGCGGGGAGGCTGGTCAGGTTCACGCGCAGGGTTCGCACCGCGTCGGGAAACGTGCCGCGCACATGGCGGCCATCGGTAGGCAAATACGGGAGTTGCTGCACGAGTTGGCCGCTGACCGGCAGGCCGTCTTCCAGCATCAGGAAGGTCAGTTCCACGCGGCCTGTGGTCACCACGTCCTGCATCAGGTTTACGCCGCTGCCCATGCCCAGCGTGGGGCTGGCATACACGGCGGCGCTCTGGCCGGGGGCCAGCGTAAGGGTCTGGCTGCCCGTGTAGGCAAAGTAATCCAGCAGCGTGACCTGCCCCAGAATGCCCTCGATGCGGGTCGGCGCGGTTTCGCCCAGGCGCTCAGTTCTCACCTCTACCTGGCGGTTTTCGGTGTTACGGGCCAGCACGTACAGACGGGCGGGTTTGTTCAGCGCATTCAGGTGGTACGCCAGCAGGCGGGCGCGTCCGGCCACACTGTCCTGGTACAGCACGCCGCTCTGGGTGGGCGCTTCGGGGCTGTCGCTGAATAGGAGCGGAATGCTGGGGCCGTCCACGACCTGCGGCGTCACTGCCGGGTAATTCAGCACCGCCGGATCAGGGAAAGCCTCACCGGGGTCGGCATATTTCAGGGCGTAGGTCAGAGGCGAATCTATGGGCAGCCCCTCGACCCGGATGGTGCGCGTAAACGGCGTGCTTTGCAGCCCCCGCGCATTGGCGACCTGCAGGCCTACCGTGTACGTTCCGGGCTGAAAGTACACGTCCTGCCGCCCCGTCCAGCGCCGCGAAACGATATCGGAGCCGTCTGGGTCGAAGGGATAATCGGTGAAGATGACCCGTTCGCCGGGCGCGTACACGTTCTTGTCAGTGGAAAAACGGGCCTGCGGGGCCAGCGGATTGCCGCCGTCACGCAGGGCGGTCAGGGTCAGCGTGCGGCCCGAATCGTCCACGCTCATGTTAGCGTTCAGGGCGTCGGCAATCAGGCGGGCAGTGACATACAGCGTGCCCGCCGCGCTCACTACGTTGCCTTCGGGCTGAGGTTGCCCCGCCAGCGCCGCCGAATTGGTACGGGTGTCGATGACCAATTTGCCCAGTTGCAGTTGCCCTGTTCCTATCTGTCCAGTCCCGATAATCAGTGGTTGGCCCAGCAGCGCCGCCGTTTCGCGCAGGGGCAGCATGGTGCGCCCCCCGATCAGGCGCGGAGCATTGACCAGTTTGGTGCCTTCACCGTTCAGGTACGCGGCGGTCTGGTCGGTGGTCACGGTCAGCTGCGCGGCTCCCACCGAGGCGGCAAAAGCCGGGGCAAAGGCAGGCAAGGCCAGCGGCGCAAGTGAGAGGGCCAGCGCGGCCAGCACAGAACGGGTTCGTCGGCGGTGTGGCAAGAGAAACGGAAGGAAAGGCAGAGTAACCACAGGCATCACGCGAGTATGCCCGCCCAAGCTGATCTGTATCTGCCGAGGTGTCCCGGTTGCACCCGCTAACTGGGGAAACTATGAAGGGGGCGATTGGGAGCGTAACCGGATACAGGCTTGAGATTCGCCGTTGACTTGGGTTCGGCATAAAGGAAACACAAAGTAAAGGTTGAGCTTCTTGCAGAGCTCTTTGATCAGGAGTCTGCTTCCCATCCTCGCCACAGCACTCTCTTTCGCCTATTACTCATAGAATTCAGGCCAAAATATAAACAAATCCCATCAGGCCAAGGAGAGCCAGGATTCCCAACGCGATCAGAGTTTTTCCAACAGTTTGTTCACGTTGGCTTTTCTTGTGGCCTCCTAAAGTCCATACAGCGGCCCCTATAATGAGCAGAAGAAGTGCCAGCGTAGCCAGAGTTGAAAAACCCATGAGTCCCCAATACAGCACTCCTGCGTTCCGCTTGCTCCCGCCCTACATTTTTCTTATCGCCATAACCAGATGCTTACGGTGTTCCCTCCACTCTCGCACCCGCCGCTCCTCAGCGCTCCGCCCGTTCCCTGCGTGTACTGCGGGCGTGGCGCAGTTCAATCAGGGCGAATACCAAGGTATTGAGGGCATACACGCCGATCAGGACAGCCAGCAGCAGATTGCGGGTCGTAATTTGGGCCGGGTCGAGCAGTTGGGCGTAGGCGATGAGGCCAGTGAGGGGAGCCAAAGCCGCCAGCGTTGCCCCCCACGCCAGCAGCAGCACGCCGCCCCACGCACCTTCCAGCAGGGCCGCGCCGGGCAGCAGCAGCGCCAGCACGCGGTAAACGGCGGGGCGGCGCAGGCGGGCGTCGGTGGCGGCGCGGGGAATCAGGAGGGTAAAGGCGATGGCGGCCAAGAGGGCCAGCGCCCCCAGCAGGGCCGCGCCGAGGCGGGCGCTCTGGCCGGGAGCATCGCTCAGGAGGGCCAACGGCTGAGCAAGGTCGCGGCGCAGGGTCACGCTGAGGTCGCCGCTGACCGCGCGGGCCAGACTGCGCTGGTCGGGGTAACACAGGCGGGGCTGGCCGGGGCGGTACTGCTGCTGAAACGCCGTGCCGGGTGTGCCGGGATTCAGGCCCAGATTGAAGGCGGCGGCGGCCAGATCAGGCCGGATCGCCAGCGCCGCGCGGTAGCTTTCGCGGGATTGGGGCACGTCGCCGCGCTGGGCCGCAATGACGCCGAGGTTGTTCAGGGCGCAGGCATCTGGGCCAGCGCCAGCCGTCTGGGCACGGGTGTCCTGAGCTCGGGTGTACTGGGCGCGGGCCACGCTGTCGTCTCCGTCCAGTTGGGCAGACAGGCCCGCCAGGAGTGCCGCGTCGGGGCTGGGGCGAAGATTCAGGTCGCTCAGGCGGGCCGTGACCCAGCCGCCGCCATACGTGCCCGATGTCAGGGCCGCCGCCCGAAGGCCCTGCCCGGTGTGATTCGTCCATTGCCAGCCGCCCACCGCCGCCACCAGCCCCAGGGCCAGCGTGACCAGCACCAGCCGTTCCCCGAACGACGCATAAGCCAGCGTGTTGCGCCGCGCCCGCGACAACGGACGGCGCAGCACGGAACGCCAGCGCCCCCCCAACGGGCGGGTATCTTCGCCCTGAACCCGCCACGCCCGGGCCACCAGCGCCGCAAAGGAAGCCGCCAACGCCAGCAGCAGGGCCAGCGTGACCAGGCGGGCTGCGTCGCGCACCTGCCCGGTGCCGTCTGGCCCCAGGTTGTACAGTGTGCCCGCCCGCAGCGTGCGGGTAAATTGCCGCCATTCCTCGGCCTCGCCGCCGCGCCCCTGGGCTTCCAACAGGTCGGCGTACCGCAGGTACAGGGCCGGGCCGCCCTCGAACCGGGGATGCAGTTCTCGCAGGTAGGCCAGCCACGCGCCCACCCGCGTCAGGCGGTTCTGGGCCAGCAGCGTCCCCACGTAGCCGCTGGGATTGCCGTAGGCGCTCAGGGTGGCCCGGCTCACGCTGATTTCGGGGTCGAAACCGCGCTCGGCAGCGTCACGCTTGGCGCGGTCAAGGGCCAGATTTGCCGCCGCTGGAAAGCCTGCACTGTCCAGCCGGGCCGCCAGCATCACCCACGCCGGAAACGGCATCTGGGCACTCAGGGCACGCCGCACCGCACTAAGAGCCGAAAACGTGTCGCCCTGAATGTTGGCCAGGTTGGCCTGACGCAGCGCGGTAAAGGGGTTGGTGGGGTCTTGTGCGCCCGCCTGCGCCAGTTGGGCCTGAGGTACGGCGTCGGCGGCGCGGGCCAGCCAACCCGTAATTTCGGGATTGGGCGGCGGCACCACCCGCTCCTGAACAGGTGCGCCCTGTGCAGCGTCGCCCAGGGTAAAGCGCTCGGTGTAGCCGTCGCCCTGCGTGGTCACGCGCACGGTGCCGCTGCTGGCATCCAGCGATGTGACCATGCCGGGAAGGTCTACGCGGGCCTGCACGGTGCTGTCGGCGTTCAGCACATACACCTGTGGCCCCACACCGAGGTAGGTCAGGTTGCCCACGTTCAGCGGCCCGGTCAGGTCGCCCAGCGCCGCCGGATAGGTGCGCTGCCACAGCAGGCGCGGCCCGTCTTCGTAGCGCAGAGTTCGGCCTTCCAGCACGGCGTCGGCTCCGGCCAGAGCGGGCAGGGTCAGGAGGGCAAACAGGCCAGACAAACAAACGAGTTGTGAACGGCTTCGGCTCACGCTTTGGTCTCGCTGCTCGTGGCTCCGCCGGGACGTACAGGCGGCGCAATCATCAGGTGAACCGTGCGGATGGTCATGGCCGCCGCGCCTGCCAGCAATTCGGGCAGGCCGCCGTACCGCAGCGCCAGCAGCACGCCCAGCGGCAGCACGATCACGGTGGCAAAGGGCACGGCATTCAGTTTCAGGCGCTGTTGCAGGGTGGCCTTGTACAGCGGCATGATGACCAGTCCCATGCCCACGATACCCAGAATGGTCACCGGAGCCACCGCCAGGAGCGCGCCCATAAACGGCCCGATGCCCACGCCCCCCCGAAAGCCGAAAAAGACCGGGTAGCAGTGCCCCAGCACCACGAAAAATGCAGCGACCGCCGTCCATTCGGGGGCCACCAACTGGGTCAGCCACACGGCGGCCAGCCCCTTCGCCGTATCGGCCAGTGTGACGGCGATGCCTGCCCAGCGCCCATATTGCCGCACTGTGCCGCTTCCGCCCGGCAGGTCTCGGTCACGGATGTCCTGGCCGAGGGCGCGTGAATAGAGGATGCCCGCCACCAACGATCCCAGCAGATAGGCGAAGGCGGCAATGAGGACGGGCATAACGCCCCCATTCTAGGGCAAGGGCACGGCACAGCACCGATTCAAAGTGAGCTGATCCGAAGCGGGCCGATCCACGCCAGCGCCCCATTCGGCCAACCCCTTGCCCCCTGGGCGTGCCCCACTGGGTGACGGCTTTGTGCAGAGAAGGTCTAAGCACTCCTACTTCTTAAACTGGTTTGCGCGGTACAGTGGCTGGCGTGACGTGGCTCAAGCCGGTAAACATCGAATCGAACGCGCAGGACACGTTCAACGCCTTCATTGCAGATTTGGAGGCAAGGCTGGCCGACCCCGCCACCGAGCGCCCGGTGCTGGCCCGCGAGGTTCTGGCGCAGGCCATGTACGGGCGCGAGTACGGGCAACTGGCCGCCGACGCGCCGCTGGCCGCCCTGAATCTGGATTCGCGCAACATGACCTTCGAGGCCGAGTACTACATGGCGACAGACACGGCCAAATTCGAGGCCGTGAAGCCTTTGCTGTGGCTCTGGAAGAACCTCGATCTGACGCCTATCGGGCAGAATCCAGTGCTGGGCATTCCGGTGCGGCGGGTGCTGGCGGGCCATATCTTTAAGCGCGTGGGCCGCGACTTCAAGTGCTGGCAAAACGTGGAATTCAGCGTGGGCTACAACATGGACGTGGGCGACGATGTGGTCGTTCACCGCCATGTGCTGCTCGACGATATTGGCGGCATAGAGCTGCACGATGGAGCTTCGGTCAGCGATTACGTGAATATTTACAGCCACACCCACAGCGTGCTGGACGGCCCCGACGTGACCCTGCGCCGCACCGTCATCGGGCGGGGGGCGCGGATTACCTACCATTCCACCGTTCTGGCGGGCAGCATTGTCAGCGACGACGCGATGCTCGCCACCCACGCCCTCCTCCGGGCCGATATTCCGCCGCACGGGATTGCTATGGGCGTGCCCGCCAAAGTCACGCGCTTTAAGGTGCGCCCAGACGGGCAGGAGTACGGCGTAGATGCCCGCATTTATCCCCGTGAAGCCGGACGCAAGGCCAATCCTCAGTTTCCAGAGCCGACGCCGAACCAGACGCGGGTGCCGGGAGAAAAGGACGTCTAAGGGTCGAGGAAGGGCACGGCTACTCAAATTTTGGTCTTTCTTCGTTTCTCGCTCTGCTCGGTAAAACCAAAGCTTGACTGCGAGGGACTTAGCAGCGGTATAGACGCAGGCCCTTAAACCAGCCCCTATCCCCCGCTCTTACCCCCAGCCCGATGCCGGAGATTTGGGCGGGCGGTGAGGGGAGTGGAACGGAGAGACTGCAAAAAAAATGGCCCGCGAACTCTGCCGCAGGCCATCCCTTCTGTTCTTTTCTCCGACAAGCCCGATCAGTCGTCGGCGGCCTGCCCGTCATCGGTGGAGGCCGACTTGGGCACGGCGGGATTGGCGATAAAGGTGGTCGGATCGTACAGGTCGAAGCCGATGCCCTTCTCGTATTCCTCGATCTTCACGTGCAGGCGCTTCACGTCGCCTTCCACCTGGCCGTAATCGAAGGTGTCCCAGATAGCGGTGGTGCCGAAGTTGCCGCCCTCGAAATCGGGAACCTCACGGGTTTTGCGAATCCCTTCTTCCAGCGATTTGCGGCTCTCAATGCCGAGGTTGCGGAAGGCCACCTGCATCACGTCGCGGTTGAAATCGCGGGGGCCGTAGATGCCTGCGCGGTACACGGTTTCCGAGAACTCGCGCCAGTCGGGGATCAGGGTGGCGGCGGGCATGGAGAACATACCGATCACGTTGCGGATCGCTTCCAGGGTGCGCTCCGGGTAGTAGTACAGGTACATCCGTGCGCCTTCGAGGAAGAAGTTATAGTGCGCGGCCTCGTCTACGGCGATGGTCTGAGCGACTTTCGCCAGCACGGGGTCAACGATGCCTTTCAGGTGCGGCTTGTCGCTCTTGCCCTGCGCGATTTTCATCATGTTCAGGTAGTTCAGCTGGGTGGCCCGCTCCTGAAACACGGTGTACACGAGGTTGTGAATAGCGTCGGGAAAGGGCAGTTCCCAGGTCTGGGACTTCAGGCGGTGCTTATAGTCCTCGATCCACGCAGGAGTCCGCTGGCCGCTGAACAGCACCGCGTTTTCCCAGGCATCGGCGTGCTTTTCTTCCTCACTGCCCCAGCGCATCTGAAAGTGGCTGCGGCCATGCGAGCGCCTGACCAGATGAATCAGGCTGGAGGTGAAGTCGGGCGCGTACTGCTCCACGGCAAAAAAGCCCTGAATGACCGTGATGAGTTCGGGGGGCAGGTTCTGGTTCATGGCACGCCAGTCGAAGCTCCGGTCGGCGTTCCAGTTGCGGGTTTCCTGGCTGCGGGCGGTATACCAGCGGTACAGGCCAAGGAAGCCACGTTCGATCAGGCGGTCTTTTTCAGCATTGCTGAGCATCCCGGCAGGCGTGCGCGGGCGGTCATTCAGCATATTGGGGGGCATAACTTCAGCCATCGGTGATCCTCCTGCGCCGTCTTCCGGGGAATCGATACATCTTGGGGACGGTACTGGCCCAGCCTAAGCCAAAGGCACGCACTGAACGGGGAAATGGGACGCAGTTCAAAGCAAGAATGCATACTCTTCAGGTGGCATGAAGGCGTACCGCAGAAGGCAGATTCCCGCACAACGCCCATGCCGCCGCCCGCTAGACTCTGGCGCATGAGCCTGCTTGGACAACCTGCCCCCGATTTCACCCTGCCGTCGTCGGTGGGCGACCCCGTGACCCTCAGCAGCTACCGGGGTCAAAAGCACGTGGTACTGGTGTTTTATCCGCTGGACTTCAGCCCGGTCTGCTCCATGCAACTGCCGGAATACAGCGGGCGGCAAGATGATTTTGCCGATGCCGGAGCCGTGATTCTGGGCGTGAACCGTGACAGCGTGCATGCCCACCGCGCCTGGGCCGCCGAATACGGTATAGAAGTGCCGCTGCTGGCCGATATGACGCTGACGGTGGCCCGCCTGTACGGCGTGGCAATCGACGAACGCGGCATCAGCACCCGCGCCGTGTTTCTGATCGACAAAGAGGGCGTGGTGCGTTTTGAGCACGTAGAAAAAGCCACCGGAGACTACACGGTGCGCCCCGAAGTGGTGCTGAACCAGATCAAAGCCCTGTAATTGATGACCAAAGTTCTGAGTTTCATCTATCTGAAAGGCGGCGTTGCCAAGACTACCACTGCCGTCATGCTGGCCGATACGCTGGCGATCATGGGGCAAAAGCGTGTGCTGGTGCTTGACCTAGATCCGCAGACCAACGCAACTTTGGCCCTGATCGGAGAGGAGCGCTGGATGCGGGCCGACGACGCGGGGCAAACGCTGGCGCACCTGTTTCTGGATCAGGTGAACGGCACGGCCATTTTTGACCCGGCCCGCGCCGTGATTCGGGGGGCCAGCAACCTGAATCTGATCAAGCACGAGATGATCGATCAATTGCCCGATGACGTGCAGTATGGGCGTGTTGATCTGCCGCCCAGTTCCATTCGCCTGATCGACGTACAAGACCGGATGCAGGACATCAGCACCCGCAGCCACTACGCCGTCAGCCCGATGGAAGTGGTCAGGAAGTTCATCGCGCCGCTGTTTTCGGCCTACGACTACGTGCTGATCGATTGCCCGCCCAATCTGGGTTTCGTGACCCTGAACGGCCTGGAAGTCAGCGACCATTACCTGATTCCCACCATCCCAGACCGCATGAGTACCTACGGCGTGCCGCAAATTGTGAACCGGGTGGCCGACGTGAAGGCCAAGAGGGGCCTGAAGATCAGCTGTCTGGGCGTGATCATTACCAAGTACCAGAGCAACAGCAGCACGCAAAAGCGCGGGCTGGAGCGTCTACCTGCCGATCTGGAAACCGCCTTCGCGCCACATGGGGAACCCACGCCGCCCATCCTGAACACCCGCCTGCCCCAAACCAACGCGCTGGCCGAAGCCGTCATTTATGAGCGCCCAGTTTCCAACTACCGAGAGAAGTACGGCACCGGGCAGGTGGGCGGGCGGGCAGCCTACAAGTACGGCCCCGATCTGGCCGACGAAATCGAGGATTTACTCCGGTTCAACGACTTGCAAGACAGTTTGGATCAGGCCCTATCCCCCCCCATCGCCAGGTCTTGAACCGCGCCATCTTCACTTCCAGAGAGGCACCGGAAGGGTATGCTCGGTCTACCTGCTCCCCTCGTCTCAAAGGGGACTTTATGAAACGTCCGGTCTATAGGGTGGTTTCGCTGCTTGGATTGTGTGTCTTGTTAGGCGCTGCATCGGCTCAAACACCTCTGCTGAAGCAGTGGGCCAGCGCTGTGGTCACACGCAGTTCTGAATATGGGGCCGACAGTTGGGGGCCAAGCAAGCATTGGTCGAACCCAACACCATGGCTTACGGATACAACGCGACCGCGTGGGCTGCCGCCACAAAAAATGGCGTGACCCAGTCGCTTACGGTCAGTTTTAAGGAGCCGGTCTATGCCAGCGCCGTGCTGGTGCGCCACACCTACGGCGTTTTGTTCGGAAAATCTTTGCCATCGACACGCAGGGCAAGATCTATCAGGTGTGGGCCGGAAAGGACAACACACAGCCCAACTACACCGTCAATTTTATCGCCACCTTTCCCAAAACCGCCTACCTCGTGAAGTCGGTGAAAGTCGTGATTGATCCGAACCACAACATGGGAACCTACGAGGAAATTGACGCTGTACAACTGCACGGGGTGAAGTAGCGCCTGCTGTCAACATGGCCCCCAGCCGTGTGCAGACTGGGGGCCATTCTCTCTTCCGCTCTGTTCTATTGCCCGCTCTCCTCTTCCTCGATCCTGATTTCCGTCCAATCGGCAGGCAGCGACAGGCGCAGGAGGCCGTCTGCGTAGCTGTGGCTGGCTGCGCCCTGCACACTGCTCACGGACTTCAGGCCCATCAGGTGCAGGCTTTCGCGCTGCCCAAAGTCGGGCAAGTCGCCCCGGCTTTCGCGGCGAATGGTGAGGCTCTGGCCTTCGCGCTCACCCACAATCCGGGTCAGGCGGGAGGGGGCGTCGGCGGGGCCGTTTCCGGCATCCTCGTAGAGTTGGCCCACGAAGCCGTCAGCTCCCGCAAAGGCCAGCCACGACAGGCGCGGCCACTGGGCGGCGGTGGTGTGGGCAGCGGTTGCAGCAAAGGGAATGGCGTGGCCAGCTTTGAGGTACAGCGGCAACACGTTCAGGGGCGCGTCGGCCACTGTGTACGTGCCGCCCGCGTGTACGGCTCCGAATTCGGCCAGATTGAACACTTCGGCCCACTCGCTGCCTGTGGGCAGATAAACGAGGCGGCGCGTATGAGCGGCCCGTAGAACAGGGGCAACCAGCAAGCCTTCGCCCAGCAAATACTGGGTGTCTTCGCGCAGGGCGTCGGCGTCGGCGGCGTGGTGCAGGGCCAGCGGGCGCATCACCGGCAGGGCGTTGCGGGTGGCCTCGTGCGCCAGCGTGTACAGGTACGGCAGCAGTTGCATCCTCAGGTTCAGGGCGGTGCGAATGGCGTTCAGGAAGGGTTCGCCAAAGCGCCAGGGTTCCTGATCGGCGGTGCCGCTGGCCGCGTGGTTTCGCAGAAAGGGATAGCCCACCGCCACCTGATACCAGCGGGCCATCAGTTCCCCGGTGGTATCGCCTGCAAAGCCCGCCACATCGGCGGCGGCGTAGGGAATCCCGCTGAGGCCGAGGCCCTGAATCATGGGCAAACTGAGGGCCAAATGGCTCCAGGTGGCGGTGTTGTCGCCTGTCCAGACGGTGGCGTGGCGCTGAATTCCGGCGTATCCGGCGCGGGTCAGAATCCACGGGCGCAGGTGCGGGCTGAACTGGGCATACCCGGCGCGGGACGCCTCGCTCATGCCGTTGGCGTAGGCGTTATGGACTTCGATATGGGGGCGTGTGCCGTGCCGGGCGTCGTAGGGCAGGGTTTTGCCTTCGGTGACTCGCGGTTGCCGCAGCGAAAAGCAGGCGGGTTCGTTCATGTCGTTCCACTGGCCCGAAATGCCCAGATCGGCAAACAGCTTGTGACGGCTGCCCCACCACGCCACCACTTCTGGCCGCGTGAAATCGGGGAACACGGCAGGATCGGGCCAGACCTCGCCCACCAAGACGTCGCCGCGTGCCGTACGCACCAGATGATCTCCGGCCAACGCCTCGTCATACACGTCGTAGCCGGGCTCGGCCTTCACACCGGGGTCGACGATGGGCACCAGATGCACGCCCTGTTCCAACAGCTCGCCCACGAGGGCTTTCATGTCGGGGAAACGGTGGCGGTCAACTGTCCAGACCTTGTAGGCATCCATGTAGTCGATGTCCACGTAGAGGGCGTCCAGCGGCAGATCGCGCCCTCTGTAGCCCGCCACGATAGCGCGGAGTTCATCGGCGGTTTTGTAGCCCCAGCGACTCTGGGCGGCTCCCAGCGCCCACAGCGGCGGCAGCGGCGCGTATCCGGTCAGATCGGCGTAGCGGCGCAACACGTCGGCGGGGCGCGGGCCTGCCAGCACGTACACATCCAGTTCCGGCCCCGCCGAGGCGAAGGTCAGCGCGTCCGGACGCCTGCGGGCCACATCGGCTTCCATGCGCCAGGGCTCGTCCACAAACACGCCGTGCGCCAGCCCCGCCGTGTCTAGGACAGTGGTAAACGGCACCGACACATACAAAGGATCGGTGTCGGTGTGGTGAGGGAAGCAGTCGGTGTTCCAGAAGGTAAGGTGCATCCCGCGTTTGTCTATCGGGCCGACGCGCTCGCCAAAGCCCAGGTAGGCCGCGCCGTGCGGGGCGTCCAGCGTGAGGCGGGTGCGCTGCAAATCGAACACTTCAGCGTCCAACGCGTCGCGGGCATTGGGCACTTCTCCAGACCAGAGGGCCGCCTGAGCCAGCACGCGCCTGGTCTGGGGGTCGCCGTCCAGCACGAGCCACGCTCCGGTTTCGCGGTTCAGCAGGCAGGTCAGGCCGCCGCCCTGAATGACCAGTTCCGCGCCTGCTTCGCGCACCTGCACGGCTTCAGGGGCCGCCGCGTCGGGCCGGATGGCAAACGAAGATTTGGGCGGCAACTTGGGAAAGGTGTAGGTGCCCGCCCGCGCTTCGGGGGCCAGACGCAGCCGCAGCACGCCGGGCAGGGGCACGCTGACCACCACCACATCGGTGTCTCCCCAGATGCGAACGGTGGAACCCTCGGTGGCAAAATGATCGAGTCTCATGCTGGGAGTCAGGGTAGCGCGTTGGTGGGGCAACCTTCCCCAATGGGACACTTCACCACCCCGCCCCGCGCTACCCTAAGTCCATGAAGTGGCTTCGTGATCAGCACCTCGCGCCCATTGTAGAAAAGGTGGACGCAGGCGAGCGGCTGTCGTTTGATGAAGGCCTGCGGCTCTACCACACCCGCGACCTGAACGCCCTGATGCGCCTCGCCAACACCCGGCGCGAGCAGATGCACGGCGACAAAACCTATTTTGTGCATTCCATGCGGCTAGAATTTACCAACATCTGCTACGTGGGCTGCACCTTCTGCGCCTTTGCCGCGCACAAAACCGAGGAACGGGCCTGGGATTACTCGCCCGAACAGGTGGTGGAGCAGGTGCGGCGGCGTTACCTGCCCGGCATTACCGAACTGCACATGAGCAGCGGCCACCACCCCAACCACAAGTGGGAGTACTACCCGGCGATGGTGCGTCAACTGCGCGAGTCGTTTCCTGATCTTCAGGTGAAGGCGTTTACAGCCGCAGAAATCGAGCACCTGAGCAAAATTGGCAAGCGGCCCACGCTGGACGTGCTGCGCGAACTGCAGGCCGCAGGCTTGGCCGCCATGCCGGGCGGCGGCGCAGAAATCTTTGCAGACCGCGTGCGCCTGCAAGTCGCCAAGAACAAGGTGAAGGCCGACAAGTGGCTGCAAATTCACCGCGAGGCCCACACGCTGGGCATGCGAACCAACGCGACCATGCTGTACGGCCACATAGAAACGCTGGAAGAACGGCTGGATCACATGCACCGCCTGCGCGAACTCCAGACAGAAACGGGCGGCTTTCACGCCTTCATTCCGCTGGCCTTCCAGCCGTTGGGCAATACGTTGGCGCAGAATTTGGGCAAAACTGACTTTACGACGGGGTTGGACGATCTGCGGAATCTGGCTGTCGCCCGCATCTACCTCGACAATTTTCCGCACATCAAGGGCTATTGGGTCATGATCGGCTCGGAACTGACGCAGGTCAGCCTCGACTGGGGCGTGTCCGATATAGACGGCACGATTCAGGAAGAACACATTGCCCATGCGGCGGGCGCGACCAGCCCGATGGCGCTCAGTCAGGCCGGAATGGTACGCATGATTCAGCACGCGGGCCGCACGCCTGTACTGCGCGACGCCTACTACAACGAACTGGAAATCTTTCCGAAGGTGGGCCAGAACCCAGAGGCCGCCGATTGAGCAGACTGCACCGATACCGTCCGGGCCAGTTGGGGTACTGGGGCTGGGGACTCTTGCTCGTGCCTGTCCTGACCGACTTTGTGCTGCGGCGATTCGTGGCTGTCGGCCTTCCTGAAAGCTGGCTGGCAAGCTTGGCGGCCCTGCGCTGGGTGTGGCTGCTGACCTGTATCGGCCTGATTCTGGCCGACCTGATCTACAACAGAAAGAGCTACCGTGCTGCCGCCTGAGCCAACGGTATCAGACCTAGATGCCGTGCTGTACTTGGACGACCTCTGGAACGCTGCCTACCATCACCGCGACCCGGAGCGTATGGCGCGGGTACTGGCCGACGACTGGATGGCCTTTTTTCCAGACGGGCAGGTGGTGTTCCGGGTGGACCTGCTGCGCGAAATGGTGAACAATCCGGCCACCGCGTTGGTGTTTGAGCGCCACGCCTCGCGGGTGTACGGCGACGCGGCGATTACGCGGGGCACGCTGTATGCAGGCGGCGAGCGGGTGCAAAGTTTCCTGCGCGTGTACGCCAGAAGGGGTGGAGAATGGCAAGCGGTGAGTGTGCAGGTGGTGCCGTGAGGACTCGCTTTGCTTGTGGTCTAAGGGTCAAAGGGTCTAAGAGACTAAGAACACAGCTAGCGCAGTTCCTCAGACCCTTAGACCTTTCGACCCTTAGACCCGCACGGGAACAGTCATGACCTACCGCGCGGGCTGGATTCACTTCACCAACGTTGCGCCGATTCTGGATTCGTTGCAGTTGCCGCCGGGCGTGAGCGCCATTACGGGCGTGCCCACCGAAATGAATGCCGCGCTGCTGGATGGACGCGTGGATGTGGCGAATATCAGCGTGGTGGAATTTATCCGCAACGCCGACAAGCTCGAAGCCTTGCCCGATTTTTCGGTGAGCGTGCTGGGGCCGGTGTATTCGGTAAATTTGTTTCATACTGCGCCGCTGCACGCACTCAGGCGAATTGCGCTCACCAGCCAGAGCGCGACCAGTGTGGCCCTGCTGGAAGTGGTGCTGAAGGAGCGTGGGCTGACGCCTGTGCTGGAGGGAGCCGAGGGAACGCCCGAAACGCTGCTGGCGGCGGGCTTTGACGGCGTGCTGAGAATTGGAGACAGCGCCCTGCGCGAGTGGTACGCGGCGGTTGGCCCCCTCACGCCCGAAACCACCATGACTGCCCTGCCGCACACCGGACGCGCAGGCGGGCAAACAGTCCACGTGACCGATCTGGCCGAGGAATGGTTTGCCATTACCGGACACCCGTTCGTGTTTGCCGTGTGGGCTTACCGCAAAGGCCATCCGCCCCCGCCCGACTTGGTGCAGGCCATGCGCGAGGCGCGGCGGGAAGGGTTAGGACATCTGGCAGAAGTGGCCCGCAGGCACGCCCTGAAATTGGGGTTGCCCGAACGGGTGGTGCAGCATTACCTCTGGAACTTCCGATATCACCTGGAGGAACCTGACCGGTTGGGCCTGACCGAATTTGCGCTGAAAGCGGTGCCGGGGCATGCGCCGCTGCAATTTGGGCCGAAGCCGGGAAAGCGGGAAGTGGAACGTACTCTCTAAACAAGGCTAGTCCCTCCACGCTGGCCCCCATAACCCCCAACTGCTCTGCGCCCTGTACCCTAAAGCCATGACTGTTCCCTCTTTTGCTGGGCCAATGGGTTCCGAGCTGGCTGGCGTGCTGGCGACCGCTGTGGCCGCCGAAAACCGTGTGAACGACGTGCTGTGCGGTCACCTGACCACTGAAATGATGGCCGCTCAGACGCCCGGCGGCGGCATGACGGTGGCCCAACATCTAGCGCATATGGCCGGATCGACGAAGTTTTGGCTGGCACAACTGAACGAAGGTGTGGCCCTGCCTTTGCCCGTGCTATACGACGAAACCCAGACCGACGCTTTTGTGGCCCAGGATGATCCCACGCGGGCCGCTGCCGTGATGCGCGAAGTGTGGAATACGACGCTGCAAACGGCAACGGTAGCCACCACGTCTGGCGACCTACCGCACCCCTCACCCGCCCAGTTTGTGCTGCATATGCTGGGGCACACGGCCTACCACCGGGGCCAAATTGCGCTGGCGCTGAAGGTGAGCGGCTTTCCGCTGCCCGATGAAGACCGAATGTGGGGGCCCATGCGGGGCGACGCATGACGCACGAACCGGGAGCGGCCAATTTAGAAGCGGGCTTCAAAAACCGCGTGCTGGCGCTGGTGGCCCGCATTCCCGAAGGCCGCGTGATGACCTACGGGCAACTGGCACTCCTGGCCGGAAGTCCGGGGGCGGCGCGTCAGGCGGGGTTTGTACTCAATTCGTTGATGGGCGGCTCGGAGTTGCCCTGGCAGCGAGTCATCAATGCCCAGGGCCGCGTGAGTACGCACAAAGTCGGCTTCGGCGATATGCAGGAAGGACTGTTGGTGGCCGAGGGCGTGGTACTCGATTCCTCTGGCCGCTGCGACCTGAGCAAAGTACAGTGGTGGCCCGAAGAACAAAAGGATGCCCCGCCCGAAAGTCTGTTTTAAGAGAAAGTTAAGCAAAAGACACAATTGGGCTGGAACTCTTTTCAAACCCTTGCAAGCCATGAAGGGAATGCCCGGTTAAAGTGACAGAAGGGCCGCAAACCGGGCCGTATTCTGGCAGCATGAGCAGCCTAAACCGCAGAGGAAACAACCGAACGAGGTGGATCGCAGGCGACGTGCTGTCTTGGGCCCTGGGCGTCACATTGGGCGTGCTGCTGGGCGTTGTGCTTCTGATCGTGCTGCCGCGCACGCTGCCCAATCCCGGCGGTGCGGCGGCCCCCAGCAGTGAAGGCACCATCGTGGCCCCCGCCGAAACGTCCCAGAGCGGCGCCGGAACCCAGAGTGCCGCCGCAAATGCTGCGCTGGGCAACGACACCAACAATGCCAACGAGTCTGCACAGGGCGAGGTGGCCCCCACAGGCGGCACCCGCGACAGCGATATTCAGACCACGGACGACAACGGCATGAGCATGGGCGGCGACCCAGCCTCCAGTGAATCTACCGACGCAGCACGCGAAGCCGCGACCAACACGGACGGCGGAACCGAGGGCACGGGAAGCGGCGGCACAGGTACCACAGACGCAGGCAACACAGACGAGGCCGGGAACACGGGGAGCGGCACGTCAGGCACGGCCACGACCACTGAAGGCGGCAATACAGACACCACCAGAGGCGCAACCGACGCGAACGACAACGGCGCACAGACCGCCGCCGAGCAACGCGCCAACACCAACGAAGACACCAGCGACACCCAGAACCCCGACGACGAAGCGGGCAAGCCCACGGGAACCACAGAGGGCACCAATCCTGACGAGGCAGCGGTCCGCAACACCGACCCAGCCGGCGACCCCAGCAATGGCCGCGCCGTATTTGCATCGAATTGCGCGGGCTGCCACGGAGCCAACGCCGGTGGCAATATCGGCCCCGCCCTGACTACCCCAGACGGCCCCAAGAATTGGACGCTGGCTGAATTTACGCTGGCTCTGCGCCAGGGCAAAACCCCCGAGCGCGAGTTGAACAGCACCATGCCCCGCTACAGCGAAACTCAGCTTACCGACGAGCAGATCGCAGACTTGCAGGCCTACATCAAAACGCTGAACTGAGAAGCTGAAACGCAAGCCGCCGCCTACAAACTAAGGCGGCGGTTGTGTTGTGCCAGAGGCCAAAACGAAAAATCCGCCCTTCTCGGACGGTGATAAGGCAAATATAGCGCGGTATGCAAGGCTTGTCAAATCATGCAGGCGGGTCTCAAAAATCCCGTTCCAGACAGCGTTGACTGCTTTGTTTCAGCCAACGAAACTCGGCCACTATATACAGAGTTCAACAATCTACTGAAGGTCAACCGGAAAGTCGGACACTCCCCGATCAATACCAAAACAAAAAAAAATCGCCCTGCTCGGACGGTGGCTGTACCTACTTGATTGGGATCAATATAGCGCGGTATGCAGGCACTGTCAAATTATGCAAGTGGGTTTAAAAACTTGCCTAGCACGCATTCCACAACCCTCAACGACTTCTGGGAGCGACAAGCTTATGCATCCGCGTTCGCCCACATTTGCCCCAGTCAAACTGCGTTACACTCTTCAGTCTATGGCCCGAAGCGTTCAGCGTGACGGCGGGCAACGGCGAATCCTTCCCTGACGCGGAAGCTGATTCGACACCGAGAAGGAGCGTCCACAATGCATAAAGTAGCCGTAGTAGGCCGACCAAACGTCGGTAAGTCCAGCCTGTTTAACCGCCTGATTGGGCGGCGCGAAGCTGTAGTAGCCGATTTTCCCGGCGTGACGCGGGATGCCAAAGAAGGCCTGATGTTGTACCAGAACCACCGCATTACACTCATTGATACGGGCGGATTGTGGAGCGGCGACGAGTGGGAAGCCGCGATTCGTGAGAAGGCGGAATGGGCGATGGAAGGCGCACAGGCCGTAATTTTTGTGCTCGATCCCCGCGAGGGCCTGAGCGCCGCCGACTATGAAGTGGCCGACTGGCTGCGGAAACTGGGCAAGCCCGTGATCGCAATGGCGAACAAGATTGACAGCCCCAAACATGAGGTGTATCTGTCCGAGTTGTGGGCGCTGGGCTTTGGCGAACCCATCGCCGTGAGCGCCGAGCACGCACGCGGGCTGGACGACCTGATGGATAGGGTCATGAGCCACCTGCCCGAAGACGACGAGGATGTCTCAGAAATCGCGCCCATCCGAATCAGCCTGATTGGACGGCCCAACGTGGGCAAATCCAGCCTACTGAACGCCATGACCCAGACCGAGCGGGCCATTGTGGCCGACCAACCCGGTACCACCCGCGACAGTCTGGACGTGGAATGGGATTACGGCGGGCAGCGATTCGTGCTGGTGGATACGGCGGGCATTCGCAAAAAGCCCGATACGGCCATCGAGGATTACGCGATTCAGCGGTCTCAGGCGGCCATTGCCCGCAGCGACCTCATCTGGCTGGTCGTCAACGCGGGCGATCTGGGCGACCACGAACTGAAGCTGGCAAATTTGGCCTACGAAAGCGGCAAACCCGTGATCGTGGTGGTCAACAAGTGGGACCTGATCCCCGATGAAGACCTGAAATTCACCGAAAAAGACCTTGCCCAAAAGCTGCACCACATCAGCTACGCGCCGCGTGTGTACACCAGCGCCATCAACGAGTACGGCATTCACGAGATGCTGGCCGAGGCCATGAAACTGCACGCCAAGTGGCAGTCACGCATTCCGACCAGCGAACTGAACCGCTGGCTGGAAGTCTGGCAGATGCGCCAGAGCGTGCCCAACTTCCACGGCAAGAAGCTGAAGATGTACTTCATGACGCAGGTGGAGACCTCGCCGCCCACGTTCGCCATCTTCTGCAACCGCGCCGATTTTGTCACGCGCTCTTATGAAGGCTACTTGCAAAACCGCATCCGAGAAGACTTGGATCTGGCGGGCATTCCGGTACGCCTGAAGTGGAAGGAAAAGGGGCCGTACAAGCGGGAGAAGGGCGCAAACAACGACGACTGAGGCCAGCACAACTCAGCAATAACGTGGATCTGGGGGCAACCTCAGTCCACGTTTTCTGTTGCCTGCAAGACTGCTCTCACCGCTTCCTCCAGTGTGAGGCGCGTCGTATCCACCACCTTCCAGCCCTGCCGCCTAAATTCCTCTCTGTCCTGACTGGCGTGCAGCATCCGAATCACAGGCTCCAGCGTCAGCGGGTCAAAGTGCTTGTTCTGGCGCAGGCGGTTGCGCTCTAAAATCACGTCCAGCTCGGCCCACAGCAGGGTATTGGTGGCCTGCTCCGATAGCCCGAAAGTGGAGAGGTCGGCTGGCCCAAGCACATCGTCGATGGCAACGGCAAACCCGGCCCGGTGATAGATCTCAGCCGTCTGGCCCGCACTTTGCCGCGCCAGGTCAAACTGCCGCTGCGTTTCGGGCGTGAATGCAGGCACGGGGTGGGCAATGCCGGACACGACCCATTCCCGCAGATCGTCTACAGGCAAATGTAGGCCGAACGGATACTGCTCCATCAACGCCCGGCAAAGGCTACTTTTCCCGGTGCCAGGGACGCCTGTGATGATGAACAGCGACATGCTTACTCGGCGCTGTCCTTGTTCTGCATGGCGACCCAATCTTCGTAGGCGAGCGCAGGCAAGAGCGCAAAGCTACCGACAAACAGAGTGGCGAGGGCGGCGGGCACACGCACGGGGGTCTTGCCGTTCAGCACGAGATACAGCGCTCCCAGTGTACTCACCGCGCCGATGTCCATAAACATGATCCGGGCAAATGAACTCTGCTTCAGCGTGGCGCGTGTGCCGAGTTCTCCGCTGCGTTTGCGGCCTAAGGTGGCCGTGAGAATCAGCAGGGCGAATAGGCTGCCGTACAGTTTCAGGCGCTCTGGGCCGGGGCGGCGATATTGTTCTGCGGCGGTACTCACGGTATCGGTCAGAGACATGGCTGAGCCTACCCGCTTTTGCTGTGGCCTGCCCAGATCACTCAACCCTTACCCAGCAAATACTGAGAGCCTACACATCCACCCGGTCAGCGCGGCTTCTAGGCTGGGGCATGCAACCTTCTCCAGTTCGGCCATCGCCCGCGCAGCACGTCATTCGCTGGATGTTGGGGGGCCTGGTGGTCTTCAGCCTCGCCGCGTGCAGCCCTGCCGGGGGCAACGATGACGATGAGGATTCCGGCACGGTCACCGAGCAAAGTCAGGAAAACGACAGTGAAGGCGAAGATGATTAAAGCGGGCTTGGCGGCGGCCCTGACGTTGCTGCTGGCCTCTGCCCAGGCCCAGACCGCGCCTGCCGTGAAGCTCACGCCGTTCGTAAGTGGGCTGGAGCAGGTGACGGCCCTGACTCATGCGGGCGACGGAAGCAACCGCCTGTACGTGGCGCAACAGGACGGACGTATCCGGACTCTTACGGGCGGAAAAATTCAACCGAATTTGTTCTTGGACTTGCGGAGGCGCACCAGTGCGGGCGGGGAACGTGGTCTGCTGGGGTTGGCCTTTGACCCAGCTTACAAAACCAACCGCCGCGTCTACGTGCACTACACCGACCTGAACGGCGATACGGTGCTGGCCCGCTACACCGCCACCGCCGACTTTTCCCGCGCAGACCCGGCCAGCGCACGCACGCTGTTTACGGCCAAGCAGCCGTATGCCAACCACAACGGCGGGCAATTGGCCTTTGGCCCCGACAAGTTCCTGTATCTGGGACTAGGCGACGGCGGCAGCGGTGGCGACCCCCAGAACAACGGGCAGAATCTGGCCTCGCCCCTAGGCAAAATCCTGCGTTTCGACGTGCGGGGCGACGCGGCCAAACCTGCCCCTGGCAATCCGTTTGCCAGCCGCAAGGGGGCCAATCCGTATATCTGGGCGTATGGCCTGCGAAATCCCTGGCGCTTCAGCTTTGACCGCACTTCGGGGGACCTGATCATTGCCGACGTGGGCCAGAACGAGCAGGAGGAAGTAGACCGCCAACCCCGCGCCAGCAAAGGCGGCGAGAATTACGGCTGGAAAATCCGCGAGGGTACGCAGTGCTACGAGCCGTCCAGCAACTGCACCAGCGCTGGCCTGAAAGCGCCCGTGCTGGTGTATGGCCGCAATGAAGGCCAGAGCATCACGGGCGGCTACGTATACCGGGGCAGCGCCATTCCCGCCCTGAAGGGCCAGTACGTATTTGCCGACTTTGCCAGCGGAACCCTGTGGGCCGCCCCCGCCAGCGGTGCTAGCTGGAAGAAGGCGCAGATTGGGCGCGTGGGCAGCCCCAGCACCTTTGGCGAAGATGAGCAGGGCGAACTGTATGTGGCGGAGTACGGAACAGGGCGGATTTTGAAATTCAGCAAGTAAAGTGCGCCCAATAGACATGGCCCCGACATTATTCAGTCGGGGCCAATTTTTCGCGTCTATATCACTCTTAACCGCACTTGCTATAGCCGCACGCCTGACATTTCAGGCAACCCTCTTCGCGGATCACAGCTTTTTCCTCGCACACAGGACAGCGTTCGCGGCTCATGCTGTCCATGCCCGACACACTCACGCCGGACACGCTGACACCAGTAAGCGCGGCGGCTGGCGTATCGCTGCTGCCCCCAGCCAGCGGCGGCAAGGCTCCGGCATCCATGTCTTTCTGGAAGGTTTCCAGCGCCACTGCGATCAGGTCGGCTTTGCTGCCCACCAAGCGCCCGTTGTAGCTGCCGTACAGCCCGCCGTTCAGGCCGCGCAGGGTTTTGATGATGGCCTGTGCAGGAACGCCGTGCTGGAGGGCAATGCTGACCACCCGGCCCAGCGCTTCGGAGTCGGCGTTGGCCTCGTCGCCTGCCCGCCCGCTGATCACCATGACCTCTACAGGTTTGCCGCCCAGATGGTTGACTGTGACAAGGAAGCTTCGGCGGTGGCCGCTGGTCGGGTCGGTCAGCTTGACCATATCGGTGATGCCCTGCAAGCGGGCGGGGCGCTCGTAGACGGGAGCGGTGGACGCGGCGGCGCGGGGAGCAGGTTGCGGCGCGGCCACAGGAGTAGGCACGCTCACGGGTTCGTCCTGCAGGCTCTCGCCCATCACATCGGCGGCCTGCAGGGCAGGCACTTGCTCAGCTGGAACCTCGGCTTCTTCCGCCTTCTTCTCCTTGGTTTTACTCGTACTCAACACCTGAAACTGGCGCGAGCCATCGCGGTACACGGTGATGCCCTTGCAGCCCGTGCGGTAGGCCTCGCTGTAGGCGTCCTGCACGTCCTGCACGGTGGCGCTGTTGGGCAGATTGATGGTCTTGCTGAGGCTGTTGGCCGCGTAGCCCTCCGCATCGAAGGCCACCTGCACCGTGCCCTGCATCCGCACATGGTCGGCGGGCGCGATGTCGTGGGCGCACACGAACACCTGCTGGAGGGCGTCGGGGATGAAGGCCAAGCCCACCACGCTGCCGTGGTTTTCGGACACGGCTTCGGTCACCTTGTCCCAGTTCCAGCCGCCCTTGCCGTCATCCATATTGGCGGCGGGCGGGTAGGTTTCCAGCAGTTCCACGAACAGTGGGGCCAACAGTGCGCGGTACTCGCTGCCGATCTTGCGCCAGATGAACGGGCTGAAGACTGGCTCAATGCCGCTGGACACGCCCATCAGCATACTCGTGGTGCCAGTCGGGGCCACCGTCAGCACGGCCACGTTGCGGCGGGGCGCGTGCGGCATCTTGTCGGCGTTGCGGGTATACACCGGGTACACGCCGCGCTCTGCACCGAGGCGTTCGCTTTCGGCCACCGCTTCCTCGCGCAGCGCCCCCATAATTTCGGCAATGGCCTGCCGCCCGGCGTCGTTGTCGTAGCGCAGGCCCAGCTTGATCAGCGCGTCGGCCAGTCCCATCACGCCCAGGCCGAGGCGGCGCAGGTCTTGCGAGGCGATGCGGTTGTCTTCCAGCGCGAACACATTCACGTCCAGCACGTCGTCCAGAAAGCGGACGCAGGTACGAACATCGGCGCGGAAGGCGGGGAAATTGAAGGTGCTGTTCTGAACGTAGGCGGCCAGATTGATGGCCCCGAGGTCGCAGGGTTCGCCCACCGTCAGCGGGATTTCGCCGCAGGGATTCGTACTCCGAATCTGGTAGCGCTCGCCCAGGTCTTTCAGGGCGCTGTATTCGTTCACGCGATCCGCAAAAATCAGGCCGGGTTCGCCCGTGCTCCAGGCGTGCTGGGCGATCTGATCCCACAGCCAGCGGGCCGGAATGCCAGTGCCAGAACCGGGCTGTTGATACACAGGCACGCCACGTGCGCCGTCGTCTGCGCGGTCGGGCAGGGTGGGCAGCGTGCCGTCATACGCGACTACCTGAAGCATCAGCGCATATTTGCCGGGAACGTCCTGCGCGGCAATGGGCCACACGGCGTCGGTCTGCAAGGCATTCCAGAATTTCTCGCCCACCAGAATCGAGATGTTGAAGGTGGAAATATCGCCCTCGGCAGCCTCGCGATCCAGGTCTTTGGCGGTCAGGAAGTCCAGCACATCGGGGTGGTCTATGGAGATGGTCGCCATGCCCGCCCCGCGCCGCGTGCCGCCCTGACGGACCACGCGCAACACCGGCGAGTACACGAAGCGCAGCGTATTCACTGGCCCGCTCTGCTCCGCGCCCCGGTTGGCCCACTCCAGGAAGTTGTCGAAAATTTCCATCAAGAAGCTGACTGGGCCGGAAGAAGTGCCCCCCGATCCCTTGATGGGCGCACCCTCGGCCCGCATCTCGGACAGGTTGATACGTGGCTCCAGCCCCAGCTTGGCATCCTCGGCCACCTTTCTGGCAGAGTCGGTGATCCCGCCCATATCGTCGGGTACGGACTGTACGCCCTCGGGGAGCGCCCGCACGATCTGAACTCCGTTCTGGCGGGCCTGCGCCACCAGTTCGGGCCGGATGGCCTGCCCGTAAATGACCCGCGTCCAGTTGCGAATCGCCACCGGTTGCTTGTCACCGTCGGGCTGTGTGGGCGGGCGCATCAGCCCTTCTATAAAGTCGCCCACGTCGGCGTGCGCGGCGCTCATGTAGGCCCAGCCGCGCACGCCCGCGTCGCTGCGGCTGCCCTCGGCGCGGGGCAGATATACGTCCAGATTGACGCCGTTGCCGCCGCCCACTTTGGTGACTAAGGCCAGTTTCTTGGCGACTTCCATCACGCCCTCAAAGCTGGCGGGGTCGTGCGCAGTGGCCCCCTGCACAAAGCAGTTCAGAACGTTGCCGTGCTGCGTACCTGCCCCTGCCAGCACGCGCCCACCGGGGCAGAACTTCTTTTCGGCCATCAGGTCAAAATATTGCTGCGCCCACTCCTGACGCACTTCCGGTGCTTCCGCCCCCGCCACCCAGTTGGCAATCCGCCGGAACATGCCCGCAATATCGCCGTCGCTGGGCTGCAAATACTGGCGCTTGGCAATGTGCTGGGCGTTGTCGTCAAAGTGGGTCAGGGTAGACAGGGGCAGGCTGGTCATGGTGGAGGCTCCTTGGAAAATGAGGGAAATCCGTGACAGGTCACGTCGGTCAAACCGCACGACCACAGTGGCTGTACAGGTATGTCCTTCTGGCCCAACTCTAGAAATAATTAGCGTCGTTCAATTGTACGTTCATAAACAAATCCGGCACAACAGGTTGTAGCGATATGACTTTCAAGCTACAAGATACAGCCCCCGGCCCTCCGAAGAGAACGAGGGGCCGATAGAGCCGCAAAAACTCAGGATTCAGGCCAATTCTTGAATAGAAACGGTTACCTAGACATCCAGCCGGATCAGGAAGCGTCCGCAGGAGGGACACTTCACGGGCGGCAGCTTGCCCAGCGCCGCTTTTTGCTGCACGTTGACAGGCAAGTTCACGTTGCAGCCTGTGCAGCGCCCGGCCGAAATCTCCACGACCCCCAGACCCTTTTTGGCCTTACGGATCATGTCGTATTCCTTGACGGTGCGGGCGTCGAGATTGGCGACCAGTTCGGCACGTTCGGCGCGTGCGCCCTCGCCCTGATCACGCAGGGTCTGAACTCGCGCCTCGTCTTCGGTTTCCAGTTCGCCGAGGCTGGGGCGCAGGGCGCGGTGTTCGGCCCGCAGTTCGGCGGCCTTTTCGCCCAACTCGCGCTGCTGCTCGCGCAGGGGCAACAGGTCTTCTTCCATCTCCTCGGCCCGCTCCCCCAACATCTGAATGCGGCTGCCGTACTGAGATTGGGCGCGGGCGTCAAAGGCGTTTTTGTCCAGCTCATCCTGGGCGCGGGCCATCTGCTCACGGGTTCCCGCGAGGTCAAGCTCTTGCTGGCGCACCTTTTTATCGGTGGCCTCCAGGGTAATTTCGGTGTCTTCGAGAAGGTTGTTCAGGCGTTCTTGCTCGGCGCGGGCGCTCCGCAGGGCTTCTGGAATGTTGCCTTCCTCGGCACGCAGGCGGTCTAAGTCCAGATCGAGATGCTGAACGCGGTGCAGGCGTGAAAGGGGTCCGGTATCGCTCATCAAGGTCAGTCTACCCCCGATGTGGCCCCCTACCCCCGCCGCCGCCGAAAGAGGCCGGGAAGTACCTGCACGGCTTAGGCTGTTCTGGACGGCTCCAGACCCCATTTGGTACAGGTCAGACATCAGAGGCTCAGGCTTCCTTAACCGACCTCTTCTGTCGGCTGTTTGCCCTGTGAAACTTGGCAACAGGTGAGCAGCCCGCACAGTCGAGCGCCGCCGTGCGGCACAATAGACGGCATGACCGACTCGCGTTTTGTTGCCTCTTCCCCTCGCCCGGACAATAGGCCCGATTTGCCACTGGTGTCGCTGCACACCGTTCGCGGCGACCCGCACGTGCGGCTGGCCGGGGCACTGGCTGCCCTGGAGGGCGCAGATTGGGGACTGCTGCTGGGCGGAGACGCGGCGCTGGCGCGTCAACTGGCGGCCATATTGGGCGGCGGAACCCTGCGCGTCGATAGCCGCCTGAGTGTAAACCGCGACGCGCTGGCCGGAGCAGGCCTGGCGGTGGCCTCACTGGACGCTGACTGGAACGGGGCGCGCGCCGTCTGGCTGATGGAACCCGACGCCCGCACCCTGGAACGGGCGGCTCGGGCAGGCGTGCGCGTGATCGTGGACGCGACCCTTGCTCCCGGCGGCGGCTGGCCCACACGCGGGGCCGACCTCGTGGTGTACCGCGACGGCGTCACCCTGACCGGACATAGCGACGGCACACTGGCCGTTCTGTTCGGCACGGGCCGCGCCCCCATGCCTGCCGCGCCTGCCCCCGCCGACCTCACGGTGGCCCTCGCCCTGCGCGATGTGGCGACCCTGCCTCTGCGGCTGGCCCGCGCCGCCCGCACCACCCTGCAACTGGCCGAGCGGCTGGGCGGCACGGCGCTGGAAGCTGGCCCCACCGCCCTGCTGCTGGCCCCCGACGCTGCCGCAGACACCTTCTCGGCCCCCGGTGGAGTGATGGCCGCCGCCCGCAGCGTACCCGCCGGAGTGCTGCTGACGCCCGGATTGCAAGACCTGAACGCGGTGCTGGCCCTGCTGCGCTCTGAAACCGAGCAACCCGGCACTCCAACACCGCTCCCCAACGAGCAGTGGAACGCCCGCGACCAAAGCGTGCCCGCGCCTGTTGCTGCTGAAGCAGAAGCCCGTGACCCAGAACCTCAAGACGCGCCTGCTGCTGAGCAGCGCAGCTTTGCGCAACGGGATGGACAGCGGGATGGAGGGCAGCAAGGCGGCCAACGCCGGGGCAGGCAAGACGGCAGGCGCGACGATGGACGGCGCGGGGAGCGCAACAGCCAGAACGAGCCGCGCCGCTTCGAGCGGCCCCGCGTGGATCAGCCCCGGACAGATCAGCCGCGCCCCGACCAGGCCAGAGCAGATCAGACTCGCCCCGACAGCGACGCGCCGCCCGAACGCTTTACCTTTGACGCGCCGGATAACAGTTATGCCGACAATCAAACAGAGGCGGCTCCCACTCAGACTGCCCCGACTCAGGCCGCTGCGCCCGCAGTTGCCCCGACTACCCACGCGCCGGAACCCACTTTTGCGGTGCCTTCTGCTGCACACGATGAGGTGTGGGAACCGGAAATCGTGTTCAGCGATACGCCCAAGCAGGGTGCACTGACCGACGCCGTGCACAGGCAGTCGGAAAAAGACCGGGGCGAAGAGTTGCCCGAAGACGCCGCCGTAGATGCGGTGCAAGCTGAAGCGCAAGCAGCACAGGACGATGCAGAACAAATCGGTATGGAAGCGGACGCGGCAGGCTCTTTTGCAGAGGCGCTGGCTGAGTTTGAACAAACCGAGGCCGGGCAAGAGCAGTTGGAGCAGGCGCAAGTTGAGCAGACACAACTGGAGCAGACACAGGCCCCCGCACCCCTAATTTTGGCCCCCGATTTGCCGCCCACGCCGCCCGCCACACAGGGCACCGACGCCGAGCGCCCTGACCCCACTGCCGACCTGACGCCCGAACAGGCCGCCATCTATGCCCGCCTGCGCGACTGGCGCAACGCCGAGGCCAAACGGCAGGACATGAGCCGCTTTATCGTGGCCAGCAACGCCACCATCGCCGAAATTGCTCGCCGCGTGCCCTATACCGCCGCCGACCTGAAAGCCGTGCGCGGCATGGGGCCAGAGCGGTTGCGCAAGTACGGCGAAAAGATTTTGGAAGTCGTTCGGGGGTAAAACCTGTCCGGGCTGAGAGGGCGTGACGGCGCATAAGCGGTGGGTACAGAGCAACAGGAGGAGTCCTGCTCTCTGCGCCCACCGCTCCTTTACACTTTCCCCATGACCACCGTCCGAGTCGCCGCTGCCGCCTACCCCGTAGACTTTTTGCCCGACTGGGCGGCGTACCAGGCCAAGATTTCGGCGTGGGTGGCCGACGCTGCGGGGCAAGGGGCGAGTCTGCTGGTGTTTCCGGAATACGCGGCGCTGGAACTGGTGGCGCTGCTGCCGCCCGAACTTCACCATGACGTGACCGCCATTCGGCCCGCGCTGCAAGCCTTTTTGCCCCAATTTCTGGCCCTGCATTACCAGTTGGCGCGGCAGCACGGCGTGGGCATCGTGGCGGGCAGCCTGCCTGTGGCGCACGCGGAAGGCTTCGTCAACCGCGCTTATGTGTTTGGGCCAGATGGACAATGCAGTCATCAGGACAAATTGATGATGACCCGCTTCGAGGCCGAGGAGTGGCACATTTCGCCGGGGTCAGGGCTGCGTGTGTTCGAGTTGGGCGGCGTGCGCTACGGCATCGTCATCTGCTACGACTCCGAATTCCCGCTGATGTCTCGCCAACTGGCCGAGGCGGGGGCGGAAGTGCTGCTTATTCCCTCGTTTACCGGGGCCAAACGCGGTTATACGCGGGTGCGGGTGGGCAGCATGGCACGGGCGTTGGAAAATCAGGTGTACGCCGTTCACGCGCCCCTGATCGCCGACGCCGATTGGACATACGCCGTGGAGGAAGCGGTGGGCATGGCCGGGATTTACACCCCATCCGACGACGGCCTGCCTGAAGACGGAGTGCTGGCGCAGGGCGGCTGGAACCAACCCGGCTGGCTGGTGGCCGACCTAGACCTGAGCCTGACCCGGCATGTACGGGCAGACGGCCATGTGCTGAACTGGCGTGACCGCGTGGCCGCCACCGAGCGTGTGACCCCCGCCGAAGTGGTGGATTTGAATGGAGTCGGCGTGTGACCTTACCGCTGACCATTCGCGCCCTGACCGCTGCCGACGCCCCCGCTTACCGCGCCGTGCGCCTGGCGAGCCTGGAGAACGACCCCGCCGCCTTCATCACCACCGCCGCCGAATTCGCCGCTCGATCCCTGCCCGATGTGGCCGAACGCCTCGTACCGACTGAATTGGCGGTGACCTTCGGCGCGTTTGCAGACGCTGACCTGGTGGGCCTGCTGACGGTGGCCCGCGAATCCAGACCCAGCTTGGCTCACCGCGCCAACGTGTTTGGCGTGTCCGTGCTGCCCGCCGCACGGGGTCGGGGCGCGGGTGCAGCGTTATTACAAGCCGGACTGACCCAGATTCGCAGTTGGTCAGGCGTGAGCGTGGTACTGCTGGGCGTGACCGAAACCCAGCACACGGCCCGAAGGTTGTACGAACGGCACGGATTTTCGGTGTGGGGCACGCAACAGGAAGCCGTGCTGGGCGCGGGCGGGGAACGATTGGCCGAGCATCATATGTTGCTGCGGTTGTAGTTGAGCCTGGGAGCAGTCTAAGGGTCTAGGGTCTGAGTGTCTAAGAAAGGGCAGAAGGACAATCGCGTTGCTCACTCACCCCTCTGCTTCGCAGCTCTGCGAGTCCCACCTTCGGGCTGTGCTAGTCAAGGGTGAGGAGCTAGAAGCCCCTGACACCGCCACCCTCAAGTATTTCCCACCTAACTCCGTGTGAGGCCGTCGTGCGTGTAACGCGCGGGCCAATTCCATTTTGGAATGAACTGGCAATTCCGCTTCAAAAGAGGGAGTGGGCCGAGTCAAAACGCGACAAGATCAATCCTGCCCAGTGCAACGCCAACTCCCTGACCCCTTTGGGGGTGGGGGCTGGGGGAGTCCAACGTGGGAGAAGGCCAAAAACCACCCCAAAGTAACGCCGCCTCCGCCATTCCGCCCATACCTCCCCCCGTCCCGCCCGCTACTCTGGCGCATGTCCAGCCTGACCACTCCCCCCACGCCGCCCGTGTTCATCTGCCCGCCCCGCCTCGTGCCCGGTTCGCGGGTGGCGGCGCTCAGCCTGTCCAGCGGCTTTGTGACCGAAGTGATGGCCCGCTACCGCGCTGGCGTGCGCCAGGTGGCCGACAGCCTCGGTTGGGAAATCGTGCCCGCGCCCAACGCCCTGCGTGGCCCCGATTATCTGGACGCCCACCCCGAGGCCCGCGCCGACGACCTGCACTGGGCACTGGAAAACCCGGATATTCACGGCATGGTCAGCATCATCGGCGGCGACGACAGCATCCGCCTGCTGCCGCACCTGAAGCCCGGTCTGATCCGCGCCTACCCCAAAGCGTTTCTGGGCTACAGCGATTCCACCTTTACGCTGATGCAGTTTGCGCGGGCGGGTGTCATGGCCTATCACGGCCCCGCGCTGCTCACCGATCTCGCCGAAAATGGCGGTATTCATCCCTTTACGCTGGACGGGTTGCGGCGGGCGCTGGTGCTGGATGAACCCTTTGACCTGACGCCCGCCCCCGAATGGACACAAGGTGCAGAGGACTGGGAAGACGAAACCTTGCAACATGTTCGCCGTTCTTTCTTGCCGGGTAATGGCTGGGAATGGTTGCAGGGCCAAGCGCCCGCCGAAGGGCACCTGCTGGGCGGCTGCCTAGAGGTGCTGGACATGCTGAACGGCACTCCCGGCTGGCCTGGCCCCGACCTGTGGCGCGGCGCAGTGCTGACCCTAGAAACCAGCAACGATGTGCCGCCGCCTGCTCAAGTCGGCTACTGGCTGCGGAATTTTGCCGCGCAGGGCATCCTGGCCGGGGCCGCTGGCCTGATCCTCGCCCGCCCCCGCGACTACACCCCCGACATGACCGCCAGCCTCTACCGCTGGGTGCGCCGCGTACTGGCCGAGGCAGGCCGCGCCGATCTGCCTGTGGTCGCCAACGTGGATTTCGGCCATACCAGCCCCCAACTGACGCTGCCGATGGGCGCGAGGGTCAGGCTCGATCCGGTAGCAGGGCGGATCACGGTAACGCCGTGAAACTGTGTTTGGAGGCGGCCTAAGGATCCAAGCAGGGGCAAGAGGGAGGGGCTAAACCAAACCATTACATCCTCTCGCCCCTGGCTGTGTGAGGCCCCAAGGTGCGTGCAACGCGCGCGCCAATTCCATCTCTAAGACGACTGGCGATTCCGCTTCAGGTGAAGGAACAAGGCGGGTAGGAACGCGACAAGATGACTCCTCCTCAGCGGAGCGACAACTCCCCTGACTCCTTTGGGGGCGGGGGAATCCAACGTGACAGCAACCTCAAAACCCGCTCTCAATCACTCGCTGAAGCCGGAGCCTCTACCCTTCCCCCACCTCATCCTCGTCATCCCCAAGCGCCGCCCCCGGAATCGTCAGCACAAACTCTGCGCCGCTGGCCCGCTGTGTGCTGGCCGTCAGTGTTCCCCCATGCATCAGCGCAATCTGACGGCTGACGCTCAGGCCAAGGCCACTGCTGCCGCTGCCACTCACGAACGGTTCGAAAATCCGGTCTCCGAGTTCGGCGGGCAACCCGGGGCCGGTGTCGCACACCCGGAACGTGATGACTTCTGGCGTTTCGGTGAGTGTGATGACCACACGCCCATCGGGGCCAGCGGCGCGGCGGCCATTGGCGAGCAAATTGCGGATGGCCTGCGTGAGGCGGTCTGGGTCGCACAGCAGGCTGCCCGTCCAGTCTCCATCGAACACCGTGCCGGGAACAAGGCGATCAAGGCGGCCCTGCAAAGTCCGGGCGGGGATGAAGTGCCACGCCAGTTTCAGTTCCAGTTGCCCGCGTGCCAACTGCATCAAATCCTGCGTGGTAAAGGTCAGTTCGTCAGCCACCAGCGCGGCGCGTTGCACTTCTGGATCCGAGGTGCGCTCGCTGGCCCGCGCGAGACTGGCCCGCAACACCGTCAGGGGCGCACCCAACTCGTGCACGATCTGGCCCAGCAGTTGCTTTTCCCGGGCCTGCCCCGCATCAATTCTGACCAACAGGCGGTTGATGGCCGTCAGCAGGCGGTGAACCTCGTCCTCACGGGCGGGGAGCGGCAGGGTCGCCACCGAATGGGTCGGGTCGATCTGGTCGGCCAGAGCAGCGGCGCGGCCTAGCCCGTTCAGGGCGCGGCGGCCCACCCACAGACCAATCAGGAGCATCAGCACCGGCGTGACCAGCAGGGCCAACGCCAGCGCCCGGCCTGCACTGGCACGGGCATCCACCAACGCGTCGGTGGGAAGGCCCACCCAGAGCGTGCCAAAATCTCCGACTTTGCGTGTTACGGCGCGAACCGGCGTGTCCTGAATAGTCACCTGAGTCTGATCTGCAAACGGAAACGGCGACTTGTCATAGTCAACAAGGCTCAGGCTGGCAACGGTAACCCGGCCATCTTTCCCGATCAACATGGTGTAGCCGCCCGCTGGCACAGAGACTTTACCCAACCTCTGGCCCACGTAGGCTTCGGCCAGGGTATCGGCCCGCTCGCTCAGGCGGGCATCGAATTGGGCGTCCATCTGGCGCAGCAATAGCGTTATGACGCCTAACCCGATCACGCTAATGAGGGCCAGGGCCACCAACGTATACACCAGCGCCAGCCGGAAGCGCAGGCTGTGCCGCCACGCCACCCGCGCCGTATGCAGACCTGCGCCGGGCGTAATCGGTACGCCGCGCCCGCCCACCTGCACCACGCCCGCCATCGGGGGGGTGCGGGTCAGGTCGGCATCGGCGGGAGTAACCGGGCGCGGCGTCATGGGCGGTTCTGTGGGCGCTCAGACCTGCAACACGTAGCCGACGTTGCGAATCGTGCGAATCCGCAGGTCGCTGGCTGATTGCTCCAGTTTTTTGCGAAGCTGCGAAATCCGCACTTCCACCGAGTTGGAGTTGGGCGTTTCCCAGCCGTACAGGTGCGACTCTATGTCGGCGCGGCTAAACACGCGCTCCGGCGTGCGCATCATCAGTTCCAGAATCCGGGCCTCGTGCTCGGTCAGGTTGATGTTTTTGTCGTTTACGGTCAGCAGAAGGCTAGAAGTGCTGAGGCTAGTGTTGCCGAGATTGACGCCCGTTCCAGCGGCGGTGCGGCGCAGCAGGGCGGTAATGCGGGCATCGAGTTCCGGCATCGCAAAGGGCTTGGTCAGGTAGTCGTCGGCCCCGGCATTCAGGCCTGCCACCCGCTCCTGTACGCCGCTGCGGGCCGACAGCACCAGCACAGGCGTACTGGAATATTGCCGCAGCGCCTGCACCAAGTCGAGGCCGTCGCCATCGGGCAAATTCAGATCCAGCAAAATAAGTTGAGCGCTGTGCGTGCCCAGCCATGCCTGCGCGTCTTTCAGGGTCGCCGCATGATGCACCTGATAATCGGCGGACAGGTATTCCTTGAGCAGCGGCCCCAAGTGGGGATCGTCTTCGACAACCAGAATCTGCGCGAGCATGGGTCAGTCTCCTTGAGAAAAAGATGAGAGTTCTGGGCTGATCTTACGCTGCTGAACCTCAGCTTTAAGAGAATGGAGGCCCCACCAGAGGCACAGGCCTTAAAACCACTCCAGCATGAACCTTATTTGTTGTCTGTCCCTGCAGCTTTCAGGCCCGGCAGGCTGAGCGTCTGGCCGCTGGGTGAACCACTGACACTCAGCTTGAAGGCCGACAGGAAGCGGGCCAAGGTGAGCGTCGTGTTGCCTGCCACCGCGTTCGCGCTCAGCGTGCTGAGGCGTTGTTCGGGCGCTTGCAGGATCAGTTGCCCAGCCTTGAGTGTGCCGTCGTAGCGGCTTTGCAGGCCTGGAAAGCTGGCTTTGGCTTTCTCTTCGTCGGTCTGAGAAAACAGCACCACCACGGGGCCGCTGTAATTGGGAACCAACTGCACGCTGAACTTGTTGCCGCTACTTTCGCCGTAGCCCAGTTTGGTCTGCAGTTCCCGATCCCACACAATCAGCTTGAGCCCGTGTGCCGGAGCAGCAAGGGCTAACAGAAAGATCAGGGGGAAAATACGGCGTTTCATTAGGGTCAGTGTATCCAATGGGGGCCAGCAGGCTGAAAAACGGGTGGTCAGGTAACGAAAAGTTCACAAAAGTTGGGACAATTCGCCTTTGTTCAGGATGCCAGAAATCCTTTGACCCCTTATCTTATCCGCCCAAGCTGACGCGCCCTTGACCAGAACTTAAAGAAGCTGCCACCCTTTGCCCTCAGGACACCCGCACCGCCAGGATCACGTGCTCGCTGACGCTGACAGCCACTTCGCTACAGCTTAGGTGGGGATGCGACCACAGGCGTTCGCGCTCCGGATCGCCGCCGTGCAGGGCTGCGGGCAACAGCGCAGGCGGGCTGAAGTTGTCCAGCACCAACATTCCACCGAGATTCAGAGCGTCTACCAGATTCTTCAGATGCTCTGTCTCCCGTTTGGCCGGGGCGGAATCACTGAAGATCAGATCAAAGGGGCCATGCGATAAAGCGGCTTGCCAGTCGCCGTGCAGGGCCGTCACGCGGGCGTCACCTTTCAAGACTTCGCGGGCAATTGCGGCACGTTGCGCGTCAGATTCGATAGTCAGGAGATGCGCCCCGGCACTCATTCCAGACAGCAACCACGCCGCGCTTACGCCTGTGCCGCTCTCCAGTTCCGCCAAACGTGCGCCGGGACGGGTCGCGGCCAACGTTCGCAGCAAACGCCCGGCTTCCAAGCTGCAACATCGGTCAAAGTTCAGGCGTGCAGCTTCAGCCAGAGCGTGGGCCACACGGGGCGGAAGCGCCAGCGTGGGCGGGGTTTGGTTCCATGCCTCCAGCACTTGCCGAATTTGTTTGTCATCGGCCCAAGGCAGCGCCCGCGGGTTGATCCATGCCCGTGCCCGCCGCTCCAGGCTGGGGTGCAGTTCGGGGTGAGCGGGGTGAAGGCGGGCCGGAAAGCACAGCGTTCCTTCCGTGAGAAATACGGTTTCGCCTGTGATTTCTACCACCGCGCCGCATTCTTCCCACGCTTCCCGCATCGCCGCCGCGCCCCCTTCCTCGCCGGGGTGAATGCCACCGCCGGGGAGTGTCCAGCCGCCCGATTCCAGTTCGGTCATCAGGATTCTGTCTTGATGTTCTATCCAGACGCAGGCGCGGCCAGTTCTGTTGTCGGGTTCTGAGGTGTGGACTGTAGGAAGTAGGTCAGCTTCTGTTGGTGTCCAGCCTGCCAGTAAGACTGGCAAAACTTCGTTCAGATCGGCTTTCTGCTCACGTAAGGCCGCCACTGTACCGGAAGCGTGCAGGGCGCGGGCAGCATTCAGGTCGTTGGGATATGCAGTAAAGGATTGGAGTAAGCGGGCGTAGGGATTGCTATTGGCCTCCAAAAAGCCCACCAGCACCAGCCTCAGCGCCGCCGCCTGCACCATATCGGGCGCTCGGCCCACCGCAATGCCCTTTTTGGCGACATACGGATCATTGGTGAGCAGGCGTGTGCAGCCCGCCCAGGGGTCAGGCGCGGCGTACTGCACGGCGCGGATGCCGCTCATGGCAATGGCTCCGGCACATTGCGGGCAGGGTTCCACGGTGGTCAGTAGCGTCCAGCTGTACACCTCTGGGCGCGGCATGTCGGCCACATTCAGCAGCGCATTGATCTCGGCGTGGGCCAGATCATGCCCGCCAATCTGCCCGCCTTCCGCTCCCCGTGCCTCGCCCAAACGGTTGCGCCCGCGTGCGATCACGTTGCCCGCGCCGTCCACAATGACCGCGCCGATGGGATAGGAGCCGGAGCAGTAGGCGGCCCAGGCTTCGGCCAACGCTGCGTGCCAAGCGGCGGGAATGGGGTTGGCAGCTAGGGCTTGGTCTGGCCCACGTTCCACGATCCGTCCCCCACGCTCCGCACTCACAGTGCCCCCCGGTTCCGCTCGATCAGATCATCCAGCGCCTCCCGCAGCAGGCTGGCTTCTGTTCGCCCCAGCGCATTGCTCAGCTTGGCCAGCCGTTCCAGTTGGCTCTTCGGGTAGTAGTTGCTCTTCAGCACCATCTTGGATTCCACAAAAATGCAGGCGCGGCTGCGGCCTTCGCGTTTGGCACGCAGCAAGGCTTCATCGGCGGCGCGGTACAGGTCGGCGTAGACGCTGGCGTGCGCGGGGCGGGAAGCGATACCCACGCTCAGGCCCAAGGTACGCGGCCAGTGCGGATCGCGGTGAATCTGGAAATGGCGGATGACCTCATCGAACAGAATTAGGGCGGTTTCAGCAGCGGTTTCGGGCAAAATCGCCGCGTACTCGTCGCCGCCGATGCGCCCGATGATACTTCCGCTGGGCAGAGAGCCGCTGAGCAGGCGCTCTATGCCACGCAATACCCGGTCTCCTTCGGTGTGGCCGAGCGTGTCGTTCAAGGTCTTGAAATGATCTAAGTCCAACACAGCCAAAGTCAGGGGAGCCGCGCCCAAACGATCAAAAGCATCTTCAAAGGGATTGCGGGACAGAATATCGGGTCGGGCCATTGACGTTCCTCCGGGATAAGGCAACAGGGCAGGACGATCAACCGGGCATCAGGTCAATCTGAGTATATGTTGCTCGCACATATATATGTTACACGCAATAGAATAAATGGCAATACGTGATTTGAGCGTGCTAGACGCACTTGAGCGCACCACACTCAGATTCTCAGCTTCTCCCATTTGACATTTCTGTAGAAGAGCGACTAGCATTGCGTCTGGAACGGCAAAAACACGCCGGGTTGTCTGGCGGGTGTTGCCTTTTACCCCAATTCACATTACGGAGGACTACCCATGCTTAAACCTTTGGGCGATCGTGTGCTGGTTGAAATTGTCGAAGACACCGAAACGAAGACTGCGGGCGGCTTGTACGTGCCTGACAGCGCCAAAGAAAAGAGCCAGCGCGGGCGCGTCGTTGCAGTCGGCAACGGCAAAGTGCTGGAGAACGGAACCCGGATGGCCGTCGAGGTCAACGTGGGCGACGTCGTGTACTTCGCCAAGTACGGCGGCACCGAAGTGACGCTGGAAGGCAAGAACTACAGCCTGCTGGCCGAACGCGACATCCTCGCCATCGTTGAGTAAAGGTTGAGCTGGCCCGCCGCAATCGGTAGGCCGCCCCTGACCTTTGCACCGACGACTCACCACTTCCCACTTACTTTTTAGGAGAAACATCATGGCTAAACAGCTTGTATTTGATGAAACTGCCCGCCGCGCCCTCGAACGAGGCGTGAACGCTGTCGCGAACGCCGTTAAAGTGACCCTTGGCCCCCGTGGCCGCAACGTGGTCATCGAAAAGAAATTTGGTAGCCCCACCATTACCAAAGACGGCGTGACTGTTGCCAAGGAAATCGAGTTGGAAGACAAGCTCGAGAACATCGGCGCACAGTTGCTGAAAGAAGTCGCCAGTAAGACCAACGACATCACGGGCGACGGCACCACCACCGCCACCGTGTTGGGTCAGGCTGTTGTTAAAGAAGGCCTGCGTAACGTGGCCGCCGGAGCCAACCCTCTGGCCCTCAAGCGCGGCATCGAGAAAGCTGTACTGGCCGCCATCGAAGAAATCAAGAAGCTGGCCGTGCCAGTCGAAGACTCTGACGCCATCAAGAAAGTCGCGGGCATCAGCGCCAACGACGATCAAGTCGGCGAAGAAATCGCCGCCGCGATGGACAAAGTCGGTAAAGAAGGCGTCATCACCATCGAAGAGAGCAAGGGCTTTGACACCGAAGTGGACGTGGTGGAAGGCATGCAGTTTGACAAGGGCTTTATCAACCCCTACTTCGTGACCAACGCCGAGAAGATGGAAGCCGTCCTCGAAGACGCCTACATCCTGATCAACGAGAAGAAGATCAGCAACCTCAAAGACCTGCTCCCCGTGCTGGAAAAAGTGGCGCAGACGGGCCGCCCCCTGCTGATCATCGCGGAAGACGTGGAAGGCGAAGCCCTCGCCACCCTCGTGGTGAACAAGCTGCGCGGCACGCTGAACATCGCCGCCGTGAAAGCCCCCGGCTTCGGCGACCGCCGTAAGGAAATGCTGCGCGACATCGCTGCCGTAACTGGCGGCCAAGTGGTCAGCGAAGACCTCGGCCACAAGCTGGAGAACACCGGGATGGACATGCTGGGCCGCGCTGCCCGCATCCGCATCACCAAAGACGAAACCACGATTGTAGACGGCAAGGGTGAGCAGACCGAGATCGACGCCCGCGTGAACGCCATCAAGGCCGAACTCGACACCACCGACAGCGACTACGCCAAAGAGAAGCTTCAGGAGCGCCTCGCCAAACTCGCAGGCGGCGTGGCCGTCATCCGCGTGGGCGCAGCCACCGAAACCGAACTGAAGGAAAAGAAGCACCGTTACGAGGACGCCCTCAGCACCGCCCGCAGCGCTGTTGAAGAAGGCATCGTATCGGGCGGCGGTACCACGCTGCTGCGTATTATTCCTGCCGTTCGCAAGGCCGCCGAAGCCCTCAGCGGTGACGAAGCCACGGGCGCACGCATCCTGATTCGTGCCCTCGAAGAACCCGCCCGCCAGATCGCCATGAACGCCGGATTCGAAGGCAGCGTTGTCGTCAACGCCGTCATCAACTCCGACAAGCCCCGCTACGGCTTCAACGCTGCAACGGGCGAGTACGTGGACGACATGATCGCCGCTGGCATCGTCGACCCCGCCAAAGTGACCCGCACGGCGTTGCAAAACGCCGCCAGCATCGGCGCACTCATCCTCACCACCGAAGCCATCGTTTCCGACAAGCCCGACAAGCCTCAGCCTCAGGGCCAGGGCGGCTCCCCCGACATGGGCGGAATGGACTTCTAAAGCAAGTAAAGTTGGAAAGAGAGCCGGGGCGTTTGCCTCGGCTTTTTTTGTATTGTCTCCTATCCTCTCCCCATGCTCATCGTCTTTTCTGGCCTGCCCGGTTCCGGTAAATCCACGCTGGCGCTGGGGCTGGCGGCCCACCTGAACGCCGTGTACCTGCGCCTGGACACCATAGAGGCGGCGCTGCTGAATACGGGCCTGCCCTCGGTAGGCATTGAGGGCTACGCGGTGGCCTACGCCCTGGCCGCCGATGCGTTGCGGCTGGGGCAAACGGTGGTGGCCGACTGCGTAAATCCCCTGCCCGTCACGCGGGAAGCATGGCAGGCGGTGGCGCGGGAGCATTCCAGCCGAATGCTAGATGTAGAGGTGATCTGTTCGGACGTGCAGGAGCATCAGCGGCGGGTAGAAACACGGCAGGCCGATGAGGGGAACTGGGCCGGACGCTGGAAGCCGCCTATGTGGGAAGCGGTAGCGCGGCATGACTACGAGCCGTGGACTTCAGCCCGAATGGTGATTGATACAGTCAGCGGCGAGAAGGCAGAACATCTGGCGAGGGTGCTGGCGTTGGTGCAGAATCCTGACACATGACCCCTATCCTGCTTGTCGTTTCTGGCCTCCCCGCTTCCGGCAAAACGTGGCTGGGCACGCAACTGGCCGCCCAACTGCGCTGGCCCAACGTGACCAAAGACGACTACAAGCAACTGCTGCATGATGGTCTACCCGACCTGACCAACACCCAATCCGGCCCCCTCAGCTTCCGGCTGATGTACCACGTGGCAGGCATAACGCTGGCGGCGGGCATAAATACGGTGCTGGAAACCCACTTTCACCGGGGAGTCAGTGAGGGGCATATTCAGGCAGCGGCAGAGGCTCACGGGGCGCGGTTGCTGCAAATTTTCTGCCATGCCCCGACAGCTGAACTGGCGCGGCGACATGCGGCGCGGGTGGCGGCCGGCCTGCGCCCATACATTGACCATGCTTCGTTGGATCATGACGACTTGCCCGACCACTGCTGTCATACGCCACTGAATCTGGCCGCGCCACTGCTGCGGGTGGACACGACCCAGCCTGTGGACGTGGCAGAAATAGTGACTTGGGTCAGGTCGGCTCCTTGGTCGGCTGTGGATTGATCGCAGGCTTGGTTAGAGTGAACCATGTCCTCAAGATCGGTGGCGAACTCTGACAATTTCAGTCACCAACACACGCCTTCAAAGCGTGGGCAAGAATTGCTGGCCGCCTTGGATGAATCCGCCGAGTTCACGACAGATCACGTCAACCTCAATGAATGTGCACTGACCTTTGTGCCGCCCACACTGCAAACCTGCAGGAAGGCGCACGTCTTCAGTGTCTACGACAATCAACTGACAGAGATTCCCGATTGGCTCTGGGAATGGACGGAACTGACGACACTCAATCTCTCGGCCAACCAGTTGACGCACCTTTCAGCAGACGTGGGACGGCTGACCGCCCTGCGAATGCTGGACTTGGGACACAACCGCTTGCCCGAATTGCCAGATGCGTTCGCTGGCTTTCGCCACCTGCAATTTTTGTATCTCAGTAACAACAGGCTAGAAACGCTGCCCAGTTCCATGCGCGACCTGTCTGCCCTGACCTATTTGAATGTCACCGACAATGGGCTGACGACCTTACCGAATTGGATTGGAGAATTGGTCGGCCTGCAAGAGTTCCGCGCCTACAACAATGCCCTGGGCAGCCTTCCGGATGAAGTGAGCCAATGGGCAAACTTGCGTGAACTGCACGTCATGAACAATGCGCTGACCACACTTCCAGCCAGCTTGGGCCGCTGTGTCCGGTTGGAACAGTTGATGCTTCAGAGCAACCGGATTGCCTGCTTGCCCGACAGCATCGGAGAATTGGCGGCCCTGACAGAATTGGACTTGCGGTTTAATCAACTGGGCAGCTTGCCAGAAGCTCTGGGCCAGCTTCAGCACTTGCGCTCGCTGGATTTGCGGGCCAATGCGCTCACGGCAGTTCCGGATGGTTTGGCCTCCCTGCCCAACCTCAGAAAGTTGGATCTTCGTTGGAATAGAATTGCCGCGCTGCCCACTGTTTTCCAGCAACTGGAGGAACGTGGGTGCTTGATCTACACCTGAGAGGCGACGGGAACTACTTAGATGCCATCAGAGTCGCGCCGACCGCCGCTGCCACCCTAACCAATGCCCATTCTGCTCACCGCCTCCAGCCCTTCACCCCCATTGGGGGTAAACCCGTCAGAATTCCGTGAGAGGTGATCATGAATACTACGGGTCTGATGTTGCTGCGTTCTCCGGTGCTGAGCGTTCCACACGCGTTTACCACGCGGCGGGGGGGCGTCTCTGCGGGAGCATTTGCATCGTATGAGGGCGCAGGACTAAATTTGGATGACCGCGAGGACAACCCAGCAGACGTGGCTGAGAACCGCCGCCGCGTGACCGAGGCACTGGGATTTAAAGCCGCGCAAGTGGCCCGCCTGAACCAGATTCACGGTGTAGACGTACTGGAAGCCCACAGCGCAGGCGTGCAGACCGCCGACGCCTTGGTGTCCTGCACGCCGGGACTGCTGCTGGCGATTGGCACGGCAGACTGCTATCCCATTTTGCTGGCCGATGAAGACGCCGGAATTATTGGCGCGGCTCACGCGGGCTGGAAGGGCACGCTGGGCCAGATTAGCGTGCGGACAGTAGAAGCCATGACCCGGCTGGGTGCGACTCCGGGCAACATTAAGGTCGCCGTCGGCCCCGGCATTTGCGGCGCACGGTATGGGGTCAGCGCCGAAGTTGCGGGTCAGTTCCGGGCGGCGGGTATGGCAGACGCGGTGATTACAGTAGACGGCAGCCAACATCTGGACTTGGCTGGAGCCAACCGCGCCGGACTTCTCGCGGCGGGCCTTCTTCCCGAACACATCTGGGTCAGCGGGCGGTGCAGTACCGAAGACGATTTCTATTCCTACCGCCGCGATTCAGGCCGCACCGGACGCATGTGGGCCGTCATCGGTCTGCCCGCAGCGACAGGACAGGGCGCATGAGCCAGCCCCCCCACAAGCCGTCTGCCCGCCCCGCCTTCCTGCGCCGCAGCCTGCTTAAACCCCGCGACGTGTTGCCGCACATTCACGACATCACCCCCGAATTTCTGGCCGAACGCGGGCTGCATGGCCTGCTGCTCGACCTCGACAACACCATGATTCCCTACGGCAGCTACGAGGAACGCGCCGACGTGATGCTGTGGGCCGCCAATTTGCGGCGGGGCGGCATTCGGCTGTACATGCTCAGCAATGCCACTGGCAAACGCGCCCGCTTCTGGATGGACAAGCTGGGATTTGAGGGCGCGGAGGGTGTGGGCATGGCCGGAAAACCTCACCCCCGCGCTTACCGGGTGGCGCTGGCCCAGATGCAACTTCCCGCCCATCAGGTGGGCATGGTGGGCGACCAACTGTTTACCGATGTGCTGGGCGGCAACCTGAACGGCATGCACACCATTCTGGTTCACCCCCTGGCCGGAAACTCGCTGCCGCACACGCGCATGGCCCGCACGCTGGAACGGGCAGTTCTTAAACGCTACGGCCACGACTGGAAGGCCTGACCGTGCCGCCGCCCACCCTCTCGCCACCCCGGTTCACCGGCATCCCGCTCTCTTTAACTGCTCATTTCACCCCTTACGACACATCTGATTCGGGCCTGAGACGGCATTCCTGCCGCTCTACTCCCCCACGCTGCGCCCCCCGACTCCCTCTCCCCTCACTGGAGGATTAACTGTGGCTCTTTCTATTGGTGACCGGCGCCTAGGCGCAATTTTGCTCGAACAGGGGTATGTCAACGACACCGACCTGCAACGCGCCCTCGTGCGGCATGCCGAAATCGGGGGCCGACTGGCCGATATTCTGATCGACACCGGGCTGGTGGGCGAAAAACGCATTGCGCGGGCCATCGAGGAAGCCCTGGGAATTCCGCTGGTGAATCTGCTGGTGGTCACGCCGGAAGAGGCGGCCCTGAAATCGGTGCAGGCCCAGACGGCACTGGCTTCTCAGGCGTTCCCGTTTGCCATCGATGGCGGCACCCTGCGCGTGGCCCTCGTCGATCCGCTGTCGAGCATGGCGCTGGAAGCCCTCGAAGACGACAGCGGCCTGATGATCGAACCGTACCAGGCGCTCCGCGACCAGATCATGTGGGCGATGGCAACCCATTACCCCGAACTGGGGATTACGCCTGCCCTGCCGGATGAGATCGGAGAGGGCGGCGGCAGCATGTTGGGCCAACGCCTGATGGGACGCGGCCTGATCAACGACGCGCAGTTGCAAGTGGCCCTGGACGTGCAGCAGCAGACCGGAGAGGCGCTGGGCGGCACCCTGATTGCCCAGCAGATCATTACCGAAGACCAACTGTACGAGTCGCTGGCCGAGCAGACCGGCACGGTGTACCTCAGAAATCCACGCGATTTCCAGCCCACCGAAGACGTGCTGGGCAGCATGTTGCGGGCCGACGCGCTGCGCCTGAACGCCGTGCCCGTAGACGAATCCGAGCAGGGCGTAACGGTAGTCGCCAGCGATCCGCGCAAACGCGAAGACATCGAGGCGTTGGTGGGCCGCACCGTTCAACTGATTCTGGCCAAGCCAAAAGACGTGGAACTCCTGATCGAGCGCTTTTATCCGCAGCGCGGGCGCTTGGGCGAACAGATGGTGCAGCAGGGCAGCCTCTCGCGGGCGCAACTGCGGGAAGCGCTGCATGTGCAGGCCCGCGAGGGCAAGGTCAAGCCGCTGGGCGAAGTGATTATGGAGCTGGGCTTTGCCGGGGCCGACGAGATCGACGTGGCGCTGCAAAAGCAGAACGCAGGCGGGGGAAGACTCGAAGATACGCTGGTGCAGTCGGGCAAACTGTCGCCGGAAATGCTGGCGCGCTCCCTGGCCGCGCAGCTTGGCTACGAATTCCTGGATCCGGTTCAGAACCCGCCCGATTCCAAAGTGGCCCTGATGATTCCTGAAGGCACGGCCCGCCGCTACGGGGTGGTTCCGGTGCGTCTGCAGGGCGAATCGCTGGTCGTGGCGATGAAAGACCCGCGCAACGTGTTTGCTCTGGACGATCTGAAACTGATCACCGGGCGCGACATCATGCCAGCGGTCATGGCCGAAAAAGACATCATTCGCCTGATCGAGCGGTATTTCGGCAACAAGGACATGGCCAACCTGAATCAGGAATTGGCGAACCTGTCCAGCAAGCGCGAGAGCAAGAAGCAAGAAGAGCTGGATCTGTCGGTGGGGCTGGACGACAACGCCGTGGTGCGCGTGGTGGACAACCTGATCCGCGAGGCCGCCCTGCAGGAAGCCAGCGATATCCACATCGAACCCACCGACTCGGCCCTGCGAATTCGTTACCGGGTAGACGGCGTGCTGCGCGAGCAAAACGAGCTTCCCAAAGGCAGCGCCCAGAGCATCCTGGCCCGCATCAAAATCATGGGTAACCTCGATATTTCCGAGCGCCGCGTGCCGCAAGACGGACGGGTGCGTTTCAAAAAGGGCAGCATCGACATCGACTTGCGCCTTTCGACGCTGCCCACCGTATACGGCGAAAAAGCCGTGATGCGCCTCCTGCAAAAGGCCGCCAACATTCCTGAAGTGGAAAATTTGGGCTTTTCGGATTACAACTTCCCGCGCTTTCTCGACCTGATCGAAAAGCCTTACGGCATCTTTTTGGTGACTGGACCGACGGGTTCGGGCAAATCGTTTACCAGCTTCTCGACCCTGAAGCGCATCGCCCGCCCCGAAAAGAACACCACCACCATTGAAGACCCGGTGGAATACGAAATTCCGGGAATTATGCAGTCTCAGGTGAATCCGGTGGCGGGCATGACCTTTGCGCGGGCGCTGCGGGCCTTCCTTCGCCAAGACCCCGACATTATTTTCGTGGGAGAAATCCGGGACAGCGAAACCGCTAAAATTGCCGTAGAGGCCGCGCTGACGGGCCATATGGTACTGGCGACCCTCCACACCAACGACGCGCCCGGAGCCGTCACCCGCCTTGACGAAATGGGCGTGGAAGGCTTCAACATCGGTGCGTCGCTGATTGGCGTGCTGGGGCAACGGCTGGTGCGCAAGGTCTGCCCCGATTGCAAAGCGCCCACCAATGCCGACCCCGACGTATTGCGGCGACTGGGCATCTCTGAGCGGGAACTGCGCGGCGGCGCTCTGGTGCGCGGTGCAGGTTGCCCCCGCTGCGGCGGCACGGGCTACAAGGGCCGAACGGGTCTGCACGAATTGATGGTGCTGGACGACGCCCTGCGCACCGCCATCGGCAGCGGCAAACCCGCCGTAGAGCTGCGCGAAGTAGCCATGAACCAGAGCGGCATGCGAACCATGCGGCAAGACGGCATCGAAAAAGCCCTCAAAGGCCTGACCACGCTGGAAGAAGTGCTGGCCGTCACGAGCAACTGAGTTTTCTCCCCTTCCACTCCGCCTATCTGTGCTGCTCCTGTTCCCACGAGGTTCCCCTATGACTCAGGCTCCTGTAGACATTACCGATATTCTCCGCCTCGCCACCGAAAAGGGCGCGTCCGACGTGATCCTGACGGTGGGCTTGCCGCCGCAACTGAAGCTGCACGGCGTCTATGACGGCCACAGCATGCCCGAACTGGCCCCCACCGACACCCGCAAACTGATGTATTCCATGATGAACGAACGTCAGCAGCGCACCTTCGAAGAACGGCGCGAACTGGATTTCAGCTTCGCTCTGGGAGAAAAAGCCCGTTTCCGCGTCAACGCCTTTATGCAGCGCGGCAATGTAGGCGGCGTCCTGCGACTGATTCCGACCCAGATCAAGAGCGCACAGGAAATGGGCCTGCCCCAAAATATCGTGGACATCGCCAATGCCCCGCGTGGATTGGTGCTGGTCACGGGGCCGACTGGATCGGGCAAAAGCACCACGCTGGCCGCCATGATCGACTACATCAACACGACCCGCAAGCTGCACATCGTGACGATTGAAGACCCGATCGAGTTCATGCACACGCACAAACAGAGCATCATCAATCAGCGCGAAGTCGGCTCGGACACCATGAGTTTCAACGACGCCCTCCGCGCCGCCCTGCGCCAAGCGCCCGACGTGATTCTGGTGGGCGAAATGCGCGACTACGAAACCATCAAGGCCGCCGTGACCGCCGCCGAAACTGGGCACTTGGTGATGGGTACGCTGCACACCAACTCTGCGCCGGAATCTATTGACCGAATCGTGGACGTGTTCCCCGAAGAACAGCAGGCACAGATCCGGGTGCAGCTCGCCAACAACCTCGTGGCCGTGATGACCCAGCAACTGTTGCCGCGTGCCGACGGTGCGGGCCGCGTGCTGGCCTACGAACTGCTGCTGGCCAATCCTGCCGTGCGTTCACTGATCCGCGAGGGCAAAACCTACCAGATCGTGTCGACGATGCAGACCGGGGCACGGGAAGGCATGGTCACGATGGACGCCTACCTTGCCAACCTGTACCGCCGCCGCATCATCGCCTACGACATCGGCCTGGAACGGTCTATTGATCCCAAAGAGTTTGCCCGCCTTGCCAACGACACCACCACCAGTTTGGGTGCGGCAGCCAATCTCGGCCCTCCCAGTGGCGGTGCGGGAGCAGCCGGTGGCTACGGCGGCAAACCTGCGGGCGGCACAACACAGGGCGGATACGGCGCGGGCCGGGAAGACGCGGGGCGCGGCGGCAACAGCACCGATACGCGAACCACGAGTACCACTTTGCCCGCCACCGGGCGCACGCCGTTTGGCCGGGGATAGGGCGCTGGAGACTCAGTTTCCTGAATGCTGAGTGTCTGACAAACCCAACTCCCGCGCCACTTTCCGCCTATTGCCTATGCCCACGCCCAAGCGAAACAGACCAGACAGGCCGATATGCAGCAAACCATAAAGCCTGATCATATTCACTGAAAGAGGAATGGAGCAGTAGGTAGGTTAAAACAGCGATCAAAAACCGATCCTGAAGGCGACGTCTTTTGGAGTACTATCAGTCAATTGGTTCAGGCTCCTCTCTCACCCATTCCAAGACAACAAGAATGCCCCACCCATCTTCCGGGTGGGGCATTCTTGTTGCTCTATTCCAGCCTGCGCTTATGCGCCAGGTTGGGTCACGCTCTGGCCTTTGGAAGGCGGAATAGTGGGCTGCACAGCGGGCGCGGGCAGCAGCAGCAGCTCCAGCACCTGGCCCACGCGCTCTACGGTATGGATCCGCAGGTCGGCGCGGATGCTGTCGGGCACGTCCTGAAGGTTCGGCTCGTTGTCCTTGGGCACGATCACTTCACGGATGCCGCTCTGGTGCGCAGCCAGCAGCTTCTCTTTCAGGCCGCCGATGGGCAGCACCCGTCCGCGCAGGCTGATTTCTCCGGTCATGGCGACATCGAGGCGCACAGGGCGGCCCGTGATGGCGCTGATGACGGCGGTGGAAATCGTGATTCCGGCGCTGGGGCCGTCCTTAGGCGTGCCGCCGTCAGGGAAGTGAACATGTAAGTCCATGTTCTTGTGGAAATCGGGGTCTGCGCCGTACTCGGCAGCGTGGGCACGCAGGTAGGCCACCGCCGCGCTCACACTCTCCTTCATCACGTCGCCCAGGCTGCCGGTCATGGTGATTTTGCCACTGCCGGGAGTGGCGAGGGCTTCCACGACCAACATCGTGCCGCCCACGCTCGTCCAGGCCAGACCCTGTGCCACGCCCACTTGCGGCTCTTTTTCCATCTTGTCGGGGCGGTGCAGGGGCACGCCGAGGTAGTCGGAGATGTCGGCAGCGTCGATCACGCGCAGGCCTTCCCAGGGTTGCTCCAGCAGGGTGCGGGCGGCTTTGCGGGCCAGCTTGCTGATCTGACGGTCGAGGTTGCGCACGCCACTCTCGGCGGTGTATTCCTCCACGATCCGGTTCAGGGCCGCGTCGGTAATTTGCAGCCTGTCGGTCAGGCCGTGCGACTTGATCTGGCGGGGCACGCGGTAACGCTTGGCGATCTGCACTTTTTCGGGCTGCGTGTAGCCGGGAATCTGAATGACTTCCATGCGGTCAAGCAGCGGGCGCGGGATGGTTTGCAGGCTGTTGGCCGTGGTAATGAACATGACCTGCGACAGGTCGTAGGGCACTTCGAGGTAGTGATCCTGGAAGGTGTGGTTCTGCTCGGGATCCAGGACTTCCAGCATGGCGCTGCTGGGATCGCCGCGCCAGTCGCTGCTCATCTTGTCGATTTCGTCGAGCAGGATCACGGGGTTTGCCACGCCCGCCGTCTTCATGCCCTGAATGATGCGTCCGGGCATACTGCCGATGTAGGTGCGGCGGTGGCCGCGAATTTCGGCTTCGTCACGTACGCCGCCCAATGCCATCCGCACGAATTTACGGTTCAGGCTGCGGGCCACGCTTTTGCCGAGGCTGGTTTTACCGACACCGGGAGGGCCGACAAGGCACAGAATAGGCGCACGCAGTTCGGCGTCGTCAATTCGTTCTTCGGCCGTGCGCTCCTGCTGCTGCTCGGCAGTTTCGCCGGGCTTGTGCGTCAGCTGGCGCACAGCGAGGAATTCCAGGATGCGGTCTTTCACGTCACCGAGGGCGTAGTGGTCAGCATCCAGAATGTCGCGGGTGCGGCCAATATCCAGAATCTCTTCGTCGCGCTTGCTCCACGGCACATCGATCAGCCAGTCGATGTAGTTGCGAACGACGGTACTTTCGGGGCTGCCGCCGGGCGTGCGCTCCAGCCTCAGCAACTCCTTCAGTGCCTTGTCTTTCACCGTTTCGGGCATGCCCGCCGCTTCAATCTTCTCGCGCAGGGCTTCGACCTCAGCGGGGCTGTCCTCGCCGCCGCCGAGTTCCTTGCCGATGGCCTTCATCTGCTCGCGCAGGTAGTACTCGCGCTGGTTGGCGTCCATCTGCTCTTTCACTCGGCCCGCGATCTTCTTGTCCATATTGAAGCGTTCGGTGTCGCGGCCCAGGAACTTCAGAACGGATTCCAGGCGCGGGCGAACAGCGGTTGCACCCAACACTTCCTGCTTCTCTTCGGGCGTCCAGGTGGCGTGGTGGGCCACCTGATCGGCCAACGCGCCGGCATCGGTCAGGGCTTTCAGGCCCTCCAGTTGGTAGTTATCAAGGCGCAGATTCTTGTTCTGGCGCTGGTACTCCTCAAACGCCGACTTGACCTCCGCCATGATGACCTGCACTTCACGGCTGTCATCGGCGGCCACAACCTGGGTTTCGGCCCGCACGCGCATATAGGCGGAAGGCACTTCACCGGTCACCAGGGCGCGTTCCTGCGCTTCCACCAAGACCTGATAGGTATTGTCGGGCATCCGCACAACCTGCTTGACCACGGCCAGCACGCCCATGTCGTACAACTCGGCACGGGTAGGATCGTCGGTGCGGGCTTCGCGCTGGGTCAGCAGCAGCACGCGGCGGTCAGAGGCCTGCGCCTCGTCTACGGCACGTTTGCTTTTGGGGCGGCCCACATCCACATTCATGGTAACGCCGGGCAGAATCACGATATTTCTCAGGGCGACAACGGGAAGTTCCCAGATCATACTTACTCCTTGAAAACTGGCCTCATTGGAAACCAATCCGGAGAGTGCACCGGAGGTCGAGAGGGGAAGAGTCTAATACGGGGAGTCTGACCGGAACCATACTTGGTGCCGGAGAACTACAGAACACCCCGCCCACGATGTCCCGAAGAATACGGGCATGGGCGAGGCGGCGCTGTAATCTCTATTGCGTTTAGGCAGACTTCTTGAGTCCCTTAGACTCAAGCAAGGTCATGGGGTCGTCAATGTGCGTGGCATCGAACCGCAGGTCAGTCAGGCCCTCGGTGGGCAATTCGAACAGCAGATCGGTCATGGCTTTTTCCAACACGGCACGCAGGCCACGCGCTCCGGTCTTGCGCTCTTTGGCACGGTGGGCCACTTCGCGCAGGGCGGCTTCGGTAAAGCTCAGATCCACGTCCTGAAAGCCGAACAGGGCCTGATACTGCTGCACGATCGCGCCCTGAGGCTCGGTCAGGATGCGAACCAAGGCTTCTTCGTCGAGGTCTTGAAGTTGCACGACCAACGGCAGGCGGCCCACGAACTCTGGAATCAGGCCAAACTTCACCAAGTCTTCGGGGAGGAAGCGCAGCTCATGGGTTTCTTCGCCCTTATGTTCTGCGCCGAAGCCCACGGCCCGCACGTTGGTTCGGCTGCGGGCAATGTCGGCCATGCTCTCGAAAGCTCCGCCCACGATAAACAGGATGTTTTTGGTGTTGACCTGCACCAATTCCTGCTGCGGGTGCTTGCGTCCACCCTGCGGCGGAACCTGTGCAATCGTGCCTTCAATAATTTTGAGGAGGGCCTGCTGCACGCCTTCGCCCGACACGTCGCGGGTAATGGAAGTACCTTCCGATTTGCGGGCGATCTTGTCGATTTCGTCGATGTAGATGATGCCGCGCTCGGCAGAGGCCACGTCGTATTCGGCAGCTTGCAGCAGGCGCACGATCACGTTTTCCACGTCGTCGCCCACGTATCCGGCTTCGGTGAGGGTGGTGGCGTCGGCAATGGCAAACGGCACTTCCAGCATCTCGGCCAAAGACTGGGCCAGCAGCGTTTTACCCGTACCAGTGGGGCCGATCAGCAGGATGTTGCTCTTTTGCAGGTTCACATCCGGATGGGCAAGGCGCTGGTAATGGCTGACCACGGCCACCGCGAGGGCTTTTTTGGCCTCATCCTGCCCAATCACGAATTCATCGAGGTAGGCCTTGATTTCGCGGGGCGTGGGCAGTTCGTCGAGGCTGAACTCGCTTCCGCCCTTCTTGTTCTGCTTGACCAGTTCGTGTGCCCGCTCGGTGCACTCGTTGCAAATGAACGCGGCGCGACCCGGAGCCTCGATCAATTGGGCAATCTGCGGGTGCTGACGCCCACAAAACGAGCAGCGATCCCCGCTGGTGGGGCCAGAACCCGCCGTATTGCCTGTCCCTGTGCGTCCGGTCATTGTACATCTCCAACTTGCCGCGTCTGCTCGATCACCGTGTCGATCAGGCCGTATTTCAGGGCCTCTTCGGGCGACATGAAGTAGTCGCGCTCCATGTCACGCATCAATTTCTCGTGGGGCAGGTCGGTGTGACGGTGGTAAATGCTGACCAGTTTGTCGCGCAGATGCAGCACTTCTTTGGCCTGCACTTCCAGGTCAGGGGTGTTGCCCCGGAAGCCCGCTGACCCCTGATGAATCATGATGCGGCTGTTGGGCAGGGCCATGCGCTTGCCTTTGTCGCCGCCCATCAGCAGGACGCTGCCCATGCTCATGGCGATGCCCACACAGATGGTGCTCACGGGAGCCTTGATGTAGCGCATGGTGTCGTAGATCGCCAGACCCGCGTACACCTCGCCGCCGGGACAGTTGATGTACATCTGAATCTCTTGCTCAGGGTTCTGCGAATCGAGGAGAAGCAGCTGAGCCACGATGGAATTTGCCATCTGCGACTCGATGGGGGTGCCCACGAAAATAATCCGGTCTTTGAGCAAACGGGAGTAAATGTCGTAACTCCGCTCGCCACGCCCGGTCTGTTCAATCACATACGGAATCACGCTCATGGGGCGCATTATCGCACGGGTTCGGGGAAGGAACGTGGGCAAAATGGGGGTTAAGACCGGGCGTGTCAGATGGGGGTCGGCTGCGGGGAGGGTGATGGGTAGTGGAGTGACGGGGGGCTGGGTCTAAGGGTCGAAGGGGCCAAGAAAGGGCAATTGCTGGCGCTCACTCACCCCTCCTCCCTCCCTTCGGGCTGTGCCAGTCAAGGGGGAGGGAGCAACACCATAGCTTTTAGCCCTTGTCTGTTGCCCTCACCCCTTGCGGAACTCGCAGTGCAGCGTTCCTGCCCCGCCCCACACCACCAGCAAAGCAAAAGGCCCAAGCAAAGGCATTCCCGCCCTTCCTTAGACCCTTTGACCCTAGACCCTTAGACTGTTGCGCCTAGACGCCCAACACTCAATCCACGATCATCGGAATAAGCACGGGATTACGCCCCGTCACCTTCCGCACAAAGCGCCGGACTGCGCCGTACATATCGTCGCGCACGTCTTCGAGGCGCTTTTTCTCGCGCATGCCTTCTTCTATGGCTTCAAGGGCCACGCGGCGAATCTGGTTGTCGAGTTCCCGGTTGGCCCGCACGAAGCCGCGCGATACGATTTCGACGTGTGGCACGGGGTGCAGCACCGCCGTCATGATCAGAATGCCTTCCTGACTCATGTTCACGCGGTCGAGCAGCACATCGTCGCCGATGTCGCCCACGCCGAGGCCATCTACGTACACGGCTCCGGCGGGCACAGTGCCGCTGACTTTGAATTCGTCTGGGCCCAGGCGCACCACGTCACCGTTTTTGGCGATCAGGGTGCGCTTGGGCGGGCGCGGCAAGGTCTGGGCCAGGCGGGCGTGGTTGATCTGGTGGCGGGGCTCGCCGTGCCAGGGCAGGAAGTATTTGGGGCGGGCCAGATTCAGCACCTGCGCCAACTCTTCCTGACTGCCGTGACCCGACGCGTGCACCTTGTGGTTGGGCGGGTAGTACACGTCCACGCCGATTTCGTACAGCCTGTTGATGACGAGGTTCACGGCCTCTTCGTTGCCGGGAATCGGGTTGCTGCTGAGGATCACGCTGTCGCCGCGCCGGAGCGCAATCTTGGCGTGCGTGCCGAAGGCGAGGCGCGACAGCACGCTCATGGGCTGGCCCTGCGATCCGGTACACACGAACAGCACTTGCTGGTCTTGCAGGCCGCCCACTTCTTCACTGGTCAGAAAGGGGTCGGGGGCCGTCATGTAGCCGAGCGTGCTGGCGACCTGCGCGTACTTCAGCATCGAGCGGCCTTCCATGACCACGCGGCGGCTCTGGCGGTGGGCCATATTTAGGATGTTCTGAATGCGGTGCACCTGCGAAGCGAAGGTGGTCAGGAACACGCGGCCCTTGCACCCGGCGATCACTTCTTCGAGGGCGCGGGACACGTCGGCTTCACTGGACGTGCGGCCCTGACGCTCGGCGTTGGTGGAGTCGCTGATCAGCAGCAGCACGCCGTCTTTGCCCGCCTGCTCTATCCGGGGCAAATCGCTGAGCAGGCCGTCGCTGGGGTGCTCGTCGAGCTTGAAGTCCCCGGTGTGCAGCACGCGGCCCACGGGCGTGGTCAGGATGTACCCGGCGTTGTCGGGAATGGAGTGGGTCATGCGGATAAATTCGACGTGAAAGTGCGTGCCGATCTGAACCTTGTCGTTCATACCGACTTCGCGCAGGTCGGTTTCTGAGTCCTTGATCCCGAATTCGCTGAGTTTTTCGCGCAGCAGACCCATGGTCAGTCCGCCGCCGTACACCGGCACGCGGGGCAAACGAGGCAAAATGTAGGGCAGGCCACCGATGTGGTCTTCGTGGCCGTGCGTCAAAATCCAGCCCTTGATCATGTGGGCGTTTTGCTGGAGGTAATCGATGCGCGGAATAATCAGGTCGATGCCCATCTGGTGCGAATCGGGGAAGGCGAGGCCTCCATCGACAACCATAATTTCGTCGCCGTAGCGGTAGGCAAAAATGTTCTTGCCGATCTCGCCCATGCCGCCGAGAGGAATGACTTCCAGGTAGGGCGTTTCGGGAGTGGGCGAGACTTGCGCCTCGGAGGACAGGTCGGTGTCTGTGGTGTTCATGTGGACTCCAATGGCCTCAAAAGAGAAGGAGTAGGCCATGTTGTGAATGGTGCAGCGGCGCATGGGGCGCAGCCCTAAAATTGCGGCGGTGTTGATCTTGCAGTGTTGGTGCAGCAGTGTTGAACCAGCAAGGGTGATACAGAAGGCTTGCAAATTGTGTCGCTCGGTCACAACAACAGACCAGAACGCGGTTCCCTTAACCTAGCACATGGCTGCTGGGGGTGTCCGGTCGATTCTTGACGCTGCCCCTAGACTCCGGTTCTGCTGTTTTAATCAAAGACGAGCGGTTCCGCAAAAAATGAGTTTTTTAAGAAATTTCGGCCTGTTGTCAGGCCAACCGTCCTGATGTCCTGAGGCGCGATCCAGACTGCATTAACCTCGACCGCAACTTTTATACTGTGTGACAAAGTCTTCATTTCATTGCACCAGACGCATCTCGCATGAATATAAGTTCATGAAGTCGTATCATGGGGGCGTGAGCGTACAACGGATTCTGGTGGTCGAGGACGACCTCGACATTGCAAATGTCCTGCGAATGGACTTAACCGACGCGGGCTACGGCGTCGATCACGCAGATTCGGCCATGAACGGCCTGATCCGTGCCCGCGAGGATCACCCCGACCTGATCTTGCTGGACCTGGGTCTGCCCGATTTCGACGGCGGCGATGTGGTTCAGCGCCTCCGCAAAAACAGCGCCGTGCCCATTATTGTTCTCACGGCCCGCGATACCGTGGACGAGAAAGTGCGGCTGCTGGGGCTCGGAGCCGACGATTACCTGATCAAGCCCTTTCACCCCGACGAATTGCTGGCCCGCGTGAAGGTGCAACTGCGCCAGCGCACCAGCGAGAGCTTGAGCATGGGCGACCTGACCCTCGATCCCCAGAAGCGCCTCGTGACCTACAAGGCCGAAGAACTGCGCCTGTCGCCCAAAGAGTTCGACATTCTGGCGCTGCTGATCCGTCAGCCGGGCCGGGTGTACTCTCGCCACGAGATTGGACAAGAAATCTGGCAAGGCCGCCTGCCCGAAGGCAGCAACGTCGTAGACGTGCATATGGCGAACCTGCGGGCCAAACTGCGTGACCTCGACGGTTACGGGCTGCTGAGAACCGTGCGCGGCGTTGGGTACGCCCTGCGCGGCTAAACTTCTCTGGATGGGAGCGGCCAGATGACAGCAGACCGGGCACAGGGTAAGGGCGAGGCGGCAGCAATGACTGATGCTGTAAACACCGACGCTGTGAGCGTGGCCCCGGCCTGGTCTGACGTACCCGCTGGGGGGTTGTTGGCTGCCCTACCCGATCCGGTGCTGCTGCTACATTCAGGCGGCACACTGCCCAATGCGGCGGCTGAGGCATTGTTTGGCCCACAGCTTGGCCTGCACGCCGAATTCTCAGACTGGATTTCTCTTGTCGATAAAACCGCTGCTCTCGCCGACGCCTTGCCCCGCGCACAGGCGGGCGAAACGATTGCCCTGCCGCTGACCATCAAGGGTGCGGCGTTTACGGCAACGCTCTCCCCTACTGGCCTCGCTTCAGAACTCTGCCCCGAAGACGGCGGCGTGCTGCTGCACTTGCGGGCCACTGTGCCCAATCCTCCTGTGCCCAATCCTTTGGACGCGTCTCTCAATTTGCTGGACAACCTGAATCTGGGCCTGACGGTGCAAGATCGTCAGGCCCGGATTTTGCATGCCAATACTGCGGCGCAAACAATTCTGGGCCTCACGCTGGATCAATTGACGGGCCGCGACTCGCTTGACCCGCGCTGGCAGGCGGTACATCCTGACGGCTCGCCTTTTCCGGGCCATACCCACCCCAGTATTCGCAGCCTGGAAACCGGAGAAATCCTGCGCGACGTGCCGATGGGGGTATTTACGCCCGCCACCGTCCAGCGCGAATCAGAGGAGTGGCGCTGGCTGAGCATTACGGCGCTTCCGCAGGGGCCGAGTGCGTGGCTACCGGAGGGCGGTGTGCTGACCGTATTTAGTGACGCTACCGCCGCCCAGCGCACGCGGGGGCAGCTCCACGGCACCGAGGCCCGCTTCCGGTCGCTGGTGGAGGCCACCTCGCAAATCGTGTGGGTGTCGGCTCCCGACGGCATGCTGCACCCGCCTCAGCCTGACTGGACGGCATTTACCGGGCAAACCGACGCGGAACTGGCTGGAACTGGCTGGATGAACGCCCTGCACCCCGACGATATCGTTCCTTCGGGTGAGGTGTGGGGCGAGGCGCTGATGCGGCAGGGGCTGTATGAAAACGAGTACCGGGTGCGCCGCAAAGACGGCGTGTATGTGACCATGCAGGCCCGCGCCATTCCAGTCAAAAATGCAGACGGCACGTTGCGTGAATGGGTCGGCACCAGTTCGGATATCAGTGCGGTGCGGGCCGCCGAAGCACGCCTGCGCGACCTGAACGCCACTCTGGAAGCCCGCGTGCAGGAGCGCACCGACGAACTGGCCCAAATTACGCGCTTTGCCACGCTGCTGCTGAGCGCGGCGGGCGAGGGCATTTTGGGACTAGATGTGAGCGGGCGCAATACTTTTGCCAACCCGGAGGCGGCCCGGATTTTGGGCTATGGCCGCGAACGCCTGATCGGAGCCGACCAGCACACCCTGCTTCACCATCATCACGCCGACGGCACGCCGCACGACCCATCGCAGTGCCCCATTCAGCAGACCATTCAGGATGGTCAAACCCGGCGCGTAGAAGCCGATGTGTTCTGGCACGCGCAGGGACAAGCGGTTCCGGTGGCTTACATCGTGACGCCAACCCAGGACGAAGCGGGAAGCGTGACCGGAGCTGTGGTGATGTTTCAGGACATTACTGAGCGCCAGTCGGCCCGCGCCGCCCTAGAAGACGCGATAGCCGACCTGGAGCGCAGCAACCGCGAGTTGGCCCAGTTTGCCTATGTGGCCAGCCACGACCTTCAGGAGCCGCTGAGAACGGTGGGCAGCTACGCCGAACTGCTCTCGCGCCGTTATCAGGGCCAACTCGACCCGCGTGCCGACCAGTACTTGGTCTTTATGCAAGAAGCAGTGGGCCGGATGCAAAGCCTGATCCGCGACCTCCTCAGCTTTGCCCAGATCGGGCGCAGCGACGCCCTGCCGCGCACTGTTTCGCTGGACGCTGTCCTTCAAGAAGCCGCGCAGAACGTACAAGCGGCGCTGCGAGAGACCGGCGGACACCTCACGTGGGAGACGCCCGGCACTGTGTTGGGACATCCGTCGCTGCTGGTTCAGTTGTTCACCAACCTGATCGGCAACGGCCTGAAATTTCACCGGGAAGGCGTGCCGCCACATGTCCGGGTAATAGCGCGGCCAGAGGGCACTATGCTGCGAATCCAGGTGATAGACAACGGAATAGGAATTGGCACCGAATACCACGAACGAATTTTCGCTATTTTTCAAAGGTTGCACCGGAGGGAGGCTTACCCCGGCACCGGCATGGGCCTCGCCATCTGCCGCAAGATCGCCGAGCATCACGGCGGCACACTGGAAGTCACCTTACCCCCGCCTGACCAATTTGGCAGTATTCTCACTCTCTCCTTCCCCATTCCAACTCCTCCTCAACCGGCATTGCCCCTGTGAGCCAGCCTGTGAATATACCCAACACATTAAATACGCACGTCACCATAGAAATTTTGCTTGTTGAGGACAGCGAACCCGACATCTTGCTGACCCAGGAAGCCTTTGCCGACGCCCGCGTGCCCAACCGCCTGCATGTGGCCCGCGACGGCGTGGACGCGCTAAATTTCTTGCGCCGCGAAGGCATTCATGCCAACGCCCCGCGCCCCGACGTGATTTTGCTGGACATTAATATGCCGCGTAAAAATGGTCTGGAAGTGCTGACCGAAATCAAGGCCGATCCCCTGTTGGGCAGCATTCCGGTGGTCATGCTCACCACCAGTCAGGCCGAGGACGACGTGCGGACTTCCTATGCCCGCCACGCCAGCGGTTACGTGATCAAGCCTGTCGGCTTCGATAATTTTCTGACGGCCATCCGCGCTTTCGAGGACTTCTGGATGACCTTCGTGCGGTTCCCGCCCCGTGCCTAGAGCAGTGGCCTGAATAACAGCGCCACAGAAAGAATGCTGGCGCTTGCATTCTCCCAGCTCCTCCAGAAATTCACGCACTTCATTCGGTCAACAAGCCAATACTGTTGACAGGTGCTTCAAGCAGACTCATTCGGGAACCGACCTGAAAGTGCCCTCGTGTGGGCTTGAAATCCGAGCGGGCTGGCAAGGCTGGGCAGCAGAGCAAGAAGGAAAGGCGAGGGGCTCCGGATTATGCAGGAGTGACCTGCCCCTGCGAGTCCGTTGACGACGATAGAGCCGCAAGTCGTGCTATGTACGGTTGAGGCGCAATGGAGCGTAGTCCGCAGCACGTTCCCAATTCAGCGAAAGACCAAGAGTGTAAAGACCAATTCAGAATGGTGACCGATTCAGAGCAGAAAAAGCCCCCAGCCGAGCAAGCTGGGGGAACCTTTGGGGGGGGGTAAAACGAGAGGTTAGCGGCGGTCAGTCGTGGTGGTCACGGTGGCGGGGCGGTTGCGGCCCAGCAGACCGAACAGGCCCAGCAAGCCCAGCAGACCCCAGGGGAACTCGCGGGTGTCTGCGGTACCGTTGTTGTTGGCGTCCACCACTCCGTCGCCGTTGGGGTCAATGGCTTCGTCGGCTCCGGTGAGGTTCGTGTCTACATTTTCTACAGCTTCGCCCGTGGCAGCAGCGGCGTCATCAACGGCCTCGCCCGTGGCAGCGGCAGCATCGTCTACGGCTTCGCCAGTCTCGGCAGCAGCGTTGTCAATGGCTTCGCCCGTTTCCTCGGCGACTCCTTCGGTGGTCTCGTCCTGCACCTGAATGTATGCAGAGGAAGGAGCGGTGGCGAGGGCAGTAGGGGCGGCAAACAACAGGGCGAGCGTCAACAGAGTTTTGTTCATGGGAGTTCTCCTAGGTCAGCCTCGCCGGGACGGGGCAGTGGGAATGTTCTCCGCCGTGCGGCGTGAGGAATGACCAGAGTGTGCCCTGTCTTGCAAAAGAAACGCTGAGATGAGGGCCAAGCCCGCCTTTAAGTGGCGTTTGTACAATCTGAATGTAGCGTGGCAGCGCCAAAAGACCGGTATTTGAGAAAAATTTGACAGACAAACTCTCGTCTTATCAGATGATTGGCCTGCTCTTCAATTAGGGAGCAATTGGAACGGCGGGACACACCGTTGGTGCCTAAAAAGCTGAGTTGAGAGCCATGGTTTATAGACAACGCCCTGACAGGCAACGCCAGTGCTGAGTACAACAGCAGTCACGACATGTGGAAGGGCATGAGAACACAGACCGCCTATGCCGTCTCACAGAACGGGCATTCTCCATCGGAACATGGGTAGGCCAAGGCTGTGTCTAGCCGGCGGCAGCTTCGGCCTGCGCCATATCCTGCATCGCACTCAGCACGTTTTGCATGTGCTGATCAAGGTCTACACCCAATTCTTCTGCGCCTTGCACCACTTCATCACGGTTCACGCCGCCCGCAAAAGCGCGGTTCTTAAATCGTTTTTTCAGGCTGGGCAATTCCACGCCGCGCACGTCTCGGTCTGGGCGCACCAGTGCAGCGGCCTGCACCAAACCCGTCAATTCGTCTACGGCAAACAGCGTGCGCGACAGCAGCGACGTGCGCGGCGTATTTGTGTAGGCAGCGTGTCCCATGATGGCGTCCAGCACGGCTTCCGGCGTATCGGTATTGGTCTTCAGGTAGTCCACGCCCCACTGCGGGTGGGTCTCTGGGCGCAGTTCGTAGTCGAAGTCGTGCAACAGGCCCGTGACGGCGTACAGGTCTTCGTCTTCGTTCCAGTGGCGTGCATACCAGCGCATGGCGGCTTCCACGTTCAGCATGTGCCGCCGCAACGACTCGGAGGGCGTGTGTTCCTGCATCAGGGCGTAGGCTTGCTCGCGGTTCATGCGGGCAGTGTAGCGGGCGGACAAAGGTGGAGAGGGAAGAATCCGCCTGCATAATTTGACTTACCCTGCATACCGCGCTATTATTTGTTCAGTCAAGTCAATCAAGCCGCCGCCAGAAGGCGGATTTTTTTTTCCTGAATTCCTGTGAATTGCCGGGGGGCGTCTCACGCCAAATGCTCTAGCCTGCGCCCATGACCGCGCTGCCGCCCCAGCCTGATGCCCCGTTAGATCAACTGCCAGATGTGCGGCCCGGAGGCCTACACGGCGCCGCGCTTTCAGAAGCTGAAGCGCCCCCCGAACGCGGCCCGGTGCGCCACCGCTCGCCGCTGCCCGATGTGTTGCGTGGGCTGGCCCTGCTGGGCATCCTGATCGTGAATGTGCAGGACTTCGCCGGGTTCCAGGTCTGGACGCAGGGTGGCCTAGACCGCGTGGTGCAAGTGCTGACCGACATTTTTGCCAACGGACGCTCTATAAGCTTGTTTGCCATGCTGTTCGGCTGGGGTGCGGCGGGGCTGCTGGCGCGGCAGGGTGTGGGCACGTTTTTGCTGAGGCACGCGGTCTTACTGATGCTGGGTACAGTGCACTTCATCTTCATCTGGCACGGCGACATCATTGCCAATTACGCGCTGCTGGCTGCCGCCCTGCTGCTGACGGCGAGGCTGACTGCGCCGACGCTGGTGCTGGTGGCCGGGGCACTGGGGGCGTGGTGGCTGGGGCTGGGCCTGCTGGAGTGGACGGCAGCCACCGTGTCCGAGACGCGTTTGGGGCGATTCGCGAACCTCCAGAACTTTACCCCCGGCATGACCTACCCGGAGGTGTTGGCAGACCGGGCGGGCGATTTCAGTACCAACCTGATCGGCGGGAGCATCTACAACGGGCCCTGGCTGGTGGCGCTGTTTTGCCTGGGAGCCGCCGCGTACCGCACGGGCCTGCTGCTGCGTCCGCACGAGCATCTGCCGCTGCTGCGCCGCCTGACCGTGTGGGGCTGGGGGCTGGGCTTGCCGCTGGGAATCTTGCTGGCGTGGCTGAATACGCGGGGCGACTACGCTTCCGGGCTGCTGGCGATTCCGGTCAGAATGGGCGGTGGGCTGGCGCTGGCGCTGGGGTACGTGGGCATACTGGGCACGTTGGCGGCGCAGGACAGATTGGGCAGATGGAAAGCCTTTGCTGCCAGCGGGCGCGTTGCCATGAGTAACTACATCGCCCAAAGTCTGGTGATGACCGCCGTGTATTATCCCTACGCAGGCGCACAATATGGACAGTGGGGCGCGGCAGCGGCGGTGGGGTTGGCGTTGGTGGTGGGGCTGGCCCAGTTGCCCCTGAGTGCGTGGGTGCTGCGGCGCTGGGGCATGGGGCCACTGGAACGGCTGGTGCGGGCGCTGGTGTACGGGGGGCGTTCGGGGTCAGGAGAAGCTTAGGCACAGAACGCACAGGCAACAGGTAGTGGAGGAACAGGCATTCCAGCCCCTCTTTTGGGCCGCTGCTTTAGAATGAAAAATGTTGTGCGCCTTCCACCTCAAGGAAGGCGCCGAACTTAAGGAGAGACAGAAACATGGCCGGTCACAGCAAATGGTCGCAAATCAAGCGAAAAAAGGGGGCCAACGACAAACGGCGTTCGGCCATGATCAGCAAGCACCTGCGGGCCATCACAGCGGCGGTGCGTTCGGGCGGCAGCGGCGATCCGGCGGGCAACCTCAGCCTGAAAAACTGCATCGCGGCGGCCAAAACCGACACAGTTCCCGTGGACAACATCGAAAGTGCCATCAAGCGGGCGTTGGGCGCGGGCGAGGGCGCAGCGGAGTACAAAGAAGTGAACTATGAGGGCTATGGCCCCGGCGGAACCGCCATTTTCATTGAGGCCCTGACCGACAACGTGAACCGCACGGTGGCCGAAGTCCGCAGCGTGTTTACCAAAAAGGGCGGCAGCATGGGCAACAGCGGCAGCGTGGCCTGGCAATTTGAGAAAAAAGGCGTGCTGCTGGTGCCCGACGCCTCGGAAGCCGCGCAGGAAGCCGCGATAGAACACGGCGCGGAGGACTTTATAGAGAGTGAGGATGGCCTGGAAATTACCGCCGCCCCAGCCGATCTGTACGCTGTGCAGGACGGCCTGACCGCCGCTGGCTTCCCCGTGGAAAGCGCCCAGATGACCATGATTCCCAGCAACACGGTGGCCGTCGCCGGTGACGACGCCCGCAAACTGATGGTGCTGATGGAAGCGTTGGAAGACCTGGACGACGTGCAGAACGTGTATTCCAATGCCGATCTGCCGGAAGACGAGGAAGAGTAGAACCAAAGGTGGGGAGAGGGGGAGCGTGCACAGACAGTTCTTGTACACGCTCCCCCTCTCGTCTTACCTTTAAGCTCCGATTCTAGAAAACCATCGCCCGAGCATTCCCGCCCAGCCTGTCCCACAACGTAAACGCTGCCCGTGCGCCGGGGCGAATGATGCCCTCATCTTCCCAACCTGCGGCCAGCGCCGGGCCGCGTGTATGGGCGTGCAGCACCTCCAGTTCAGTCAGCGCCTCCTGCGGGGCCACGCGGCCACCTTCATCGTCTACCCGGCTGATGGCGGCGGCAAAGTTGGCGCGGTAGTCGGGCGGGGTCACGGGGGCGTCGCTGCCAAAAGCCAGCACTGCTCCGGCATCCCGCAGAGCACGGAAGGCATAGGTTCCCTGCTCCAAGTGCGGCAACAGTTGGCGAATCATGCTGCCGTCGCCCTGAAGGTGCATGGGCTGAACGCTGGCCGTCAGTCCGGCAAACCGGGGAATGTCGGCGGGCCGCAGATGTTGGGCGTGTTCGATTCTGAGGCGTATCCCGCGTGCCTTGGCTGCCTCGCGCAGGCTGTCGTAGGCGTCCAGCACCTCGGTATTGGCCCGGTCTCCAATGGCGTGCGTGACAGGCGTGAGGCCCAGCGCGATGGCCTGGGCGCCCAGTTCGCGGATCAGTTCGGGAGAGTCCAGCGGAATACCGGTGCCGCTGCCATCAGCAAACCCCGGCGCGTGCAGCCAGGCGGTGCGGCTGCCCAGTGCGCCATCGGCAAAAAACTTGACGCCGCCCCACTGAAACAGGCCACCCGGATTGAGCGCGAGGCCCAACTCACGGGCCAGATGCAGGCGCTCGTGCGGCAGGCTGGCCCAGACCCGCAGCGGCAATTCTCCACGTGAGGCGAGGGTTTGCAGGGCGCGGGGCGCTTCGGACGATTCGAAGGCCATCGTGTGGGCGCTGACATAGCCGCGCGAGGCGAGGTCATTGGCTCCAGCACGGGCAGCCGCTAGATACTGCGCCTCACTGGGGGCCGGAATGACGCCCGCGACCAGATCGGTGGCACTTTCCAGCAAGGTACCGAGGGGCCGCACGATTTTTCCGCCCTCTGGATCGGGCGTGGTGTCCGAGATTCCGGCCAACCGCAACGCCAGCGAATTGGCCCACGCCGAATGCAGATCGCGCGAGTACAGCAACACCGGATGGTGTGGGCTGACTTCATCTAGCATGGCGGCGCTGGGGTACTCGTTCAGGCCCAGTTCGTTCATCAGAAAGCCGCCGCCGCGAATCCAGGTGCCGTGGGGTGTGTTCATGGCCCGCTGCGCCACCCGCGCCAACACCTCCGACACGCTGCGTGCGCCGTGCAGCCCCACTTGGGACAGGGAAAAGCCGTAGCCGACGAGGTGGATATGCGCGTCGGCCAGCCCCGGCGTCAGCAGCAGGTCGCGGTGATCGTGACGCTCGGCACGGGGAGCAAGAGCCTGCACTTCCTCGGCAGTGCCTACGGCCAGCACTCGCCCGCCGCCCACCAGCACGGCTCCGGCATGAGGTTGGGCAGGATCGAGCGTGAGGGTACGGGCGAGCAGCAGGTGCAGCGGGGAAGTCATGGCCCCAGCCTAGAACACGGGCGCGGAGACTGTCCGGCGTTTTGCCCCAGGCGATCCTCTGTGGCCAGAGCAGTCCTCCGATTCAATCACGTTGTTCGGACAGAAGAACAGGAAAATGGCACCTATTCTTCTGTCAAATAGTTTAGAAGTGTTAAAAATAATGCATTCGCGGTCACTTGATGGTACAGCCTATCAGCAGCCTGCTAGACTACCGCCATGCCGCGCATCCTTGTCGTGGATGACGACGCCGCCATCCTCAAGCTCATCAGTGTCATCCTGTCCCGTGCTGGGCATGAGGTTCGCACCAGCAACCATCCTGTCGAAGCCCTTGATCTGCTGAAAGTTTTCACGCCTGATCTGGTGATCAGCGATGTGGTCATGCCCTATATGACGGGCCTAGAATTTCTGGAAAAAGTGCGCGACAACGAGCAATTGGGCGCGTTGCCGTTTGTACTGCTGTCCAGCCATGCCGAGCGCGGAGACGTGCGCCGGGGCATGAATCTGGGGGCCGACGATTACCTGCCCAAACCCTTTACCCCGCTTGATCTGACCACCGCCGTGGACGCCCGTTTACGCCGCGCCGGGCTGACCATTCAGGGCGAAAGCGGGATGCTGGCTAAGGGCTTAGGCACGGCCCAGGTGGTCTGGAAGGGCGCGGCGGTGGCGTGGGTGTCGCGCAAGGCGCTGGAACTGTTCTTCTACCTGCTGGAACACAAGGAAGTGACCAGTTGGGAGGCCGCTGAAGCCCTCTGGCCCGAGAAAGACGAGGCCCGCGCCAGCAGTCTGTTTCATACGACCCTGCACCGCCTGCGCCGCAGCCTGAGCAACGAAGCGGTGGTCAGCACCAATCGCCGCTACGCCCTCGCCAGCGATCTGAGTCCTGAATACGACGTGCAGCGTTACGAACTGCTGGCGGGACAGGCCGAAAACGGCAGCCTCGGGCTGGAGGAACTGCGCGAACTGGCGGCCATCTACGGCCACTTTTTGCCCGGAGCCGATAGCCCCTGGGTAGACGATGTGCGCTCCCGGCTGGAGCAAAAGCAGCTGAGCATTCTGGGCCTCGCCGCCCGCGCCGCCACCGAAGCCGGACGCGCCAAAGACGCCGCCATGTTGCACCAACGCGCCCTGGCGATTGACCCCATGAGCGAACTGGATTGGCAGGGCCTGGCCCGCGCTCTGGACACCATTGGCGATCCCCGCGCCCGCCTTGCTGCACAGCGGGAAGCCTGGTGGGCTGTGGACTTGGACTGAGTAGACGAGTCAGATAACGCAGGAACGAGGGGACACTGAAAAGCTGTCCCCTTTTTCTTTGCCCGCCAATCTCTCTCCGTACCCCATCCAGCGGATTCACCCCTTCCCCGCCGCTGATAGACTGCACCCTATGACGGTTCCGCCCACCACTGCCCCAACGACGGCACAGATTCGCGAAAAGTATCTGTCTTTTTTCGAGAGCAAAGGCCACCTGCGCCTGCCCAGCCACAGCCTGATCGCGCCTGATCCCACCACGCTGTTTACGGTGGCAGGCATGCAGCCCTTCAAGCCGCAGTTTATGGGGGCGGCGGCCAAATTCCCCGGCTACGGCGACAACCCCCGCGTGACCACCGCCCAGAAGTGCCTGCGCGTGGGCGACATCGAGAACGTGGGGCGCACACTGCGGCACTGCTCGCTGCTGGAAATGCTGGGCAACTTCAGCTTTGGCGACTACTTCAAGCGGGACGCGCTGACGTGGGCGTGGGAATTCCTGACTTCCCCAGACTGGATGGGGCTAGACAAATCCAAGCTGTACGCGACCATCTACGAGGACGACGAGGAAGCGTTCGGCATCTGGACGAAGGAAATCGGGCTGCCCGCAGACCACCTGCTGCGCTTTGGGGCCGACGAGAATTTCTGGCCCGCCGACGCGCCCGCCAAGGGGCCAAACGGCCCGTGCGGGCCATGCAGCGAGATTTTTTATGACCGGGGGCCAGCCTACGGCGACGACACTTGGGCCGAGTACGCCGACACCCGCGAAAGCGCCCGCTTTCTGGAAATTTGGAACAACGTGTTTCCTCAGTTTGAGCGGCAGGAACCGCAGGCCGACGGTACGCCCACTCTGCTAGACTTGCCCGCCAAAAACATCGATACGGGCATGGGGCTGGAGCGCATCGCCACCGTTGTGCAGGACGTGTTCGACTTCTATTCCAACGATGTGTTTGCGCCGATTATTGCCCGCATTGTGGAACTGAGCGGCAAGCCGTACTTGGGGCCAGAAAGCATCTCTCACCGCGTGGTGGCCGAGCATGTGCGCTCTGTCAGCATGACGTTGGCCGACGGCGTGAGCCTCAGCAATACCGGGCGCGGCTACGTGATTCGCAAGATTCTGCGCCGGGCCAGCCGTCACGCCTACCTGTTAGGCCTGCGCGAACCCGTGCTGCACACACTGGTGCCGCTGGTGGTGGCGAGCATGGGCAGCGGCTACCCCGAATTGGTGACGGAAGAAGCCCGCGTGACGGCAGCGATTCGGGCTGAAGAAGAACGGTTCCTGAAGACGCTGGAAGGCGGGATTCAGCGGCTAGGCGGTTTGCTGGAAGGCATGCAACAGGGCGGCGTCCTGGGCGGCGAGGAAGCCTTTACCCTTTACGACACCTACGGCTTTCCCGTAGACCTGACCAAAGAAATTGCCGAAGAATACGGCGTGAGCGTGGACGAAGCTGGATACGCCGAGAGCTTGGAGCGGGCGCAGATGCTGGCACGGGCAGGCAGCAAGTACGGCAAATCGGAATTGTTTGGCGGGCAAGATACGGTGGGCGACCTGAGCGCCACCGCGTTTGTGGGCTACGACCAGTTGGAAGCCGAGGGGCAAGTGCTGGCCCTGATGACCTCTGAAGGCCGCGTGGACGCGCTGGAAGCAGGCACGGCGGGCACAGTGGTGCTGACGCAGACGCCATTTTATGCCGAGGGCGGCGGCGAGGTGGGCGACACCGGGCGGCTGGAATGGACGGGTGAGGACGGCCTCGCAGGTGCGGGCGTGGTGCGTGATACCCGCAAGACCCCCGGCGGCGTGTTTCTGCATGAGGTGGAGGTGCAGGCCGGAACCCTGACGCCTGACGTGACGGTGCGCGGCGTGGTCGACGGAGCGCGGCAGGCCACCGAGCGCCACCACACGGCCACGCATTTGCTGCACGCGGCTCTGCGTGCCGTGCTGGGCGACGGCGTGCGTCAGGCCGGATCGTTGGTGGCCCCGGATCGTCTGCGCTTCGATTTCTCCCACAGTGCGGCACTGAGCACCGCTGAGATGGCGGAAGTGGAACGATTGGTGAGCCGCTGGATCAGCGCCGACTTTGCCGTGAAGTGGCAGGAAATGCCCATTGCCGAGGCCAAAGCAGCGGGCGCGACGGCCCTCTTTGGCGAGAAGTACGGCGACACCGTGCGCGTGGTCAGCGTGGAAGGCGACGTGACCCTGAACGGCCACACGGTCAGCAGCAAGGAACTCTGCGGCGGCGCACACGTGACCCGCACGGGAGAAATCGGCGCGTTCGTGCTGCTGAGCGATGAAAACGTGGCGGCAGGCGTGCGCCGCATCGAGGCTCTGGCAGGTGAGGCCGCGACTGCGTGGCTACGCGACCGCCTGAACAGTGACGCCCGCCTTGCCGCCAGCCTGAACACCAGCCTGGACGGACTGGAAGTGCGTGTGGCGCAGCTTCAGGCCCAACTGAAGGCCGCCGAGAAGGAAACGGTGCAGGTGCGCCGTCAACTGACCGAGGCGCAGATGAGCGGCGGAAGCAGCGGCGGCACGGCTCCTCTGCGCGAGTTGGGCGGCTTCCGGGTGGCGGCGCTGAAATTGACCGGGATTGCAGGCAACGAACTGCGCGGAGCCGCCGACAAGTTGCTGGACACCAGCGGCGCAGACCTCGTGGTGATCGCCTCTGACGCCGGATTGGTCGTGAAGGCTACCAAAGAGGCCGTAGCGAAAGGCGCACACGCGGGCCAACTGGTGGGCAAACTGGCCGCCGCAGCGGGAGGCAAAGGCGGGGGCCGCCCCGATATGGCGCAGGCGGGGATTCAGAACCCAGACGCGGCACTAGAGGCGTTGGACACAGCGTTCTAAACAAACGATGACTGGAAGCGGGAGCCGGGGCGATTGCTTGCGGCTCCTGTTCTTTATGGCCTCAACACATCCAAGATCAGACTCGTGAATCCCAGCTTGCCCGTGCCCGCTCGCCAAGCCGAGTTTCGGTCATCCAGGTGGCTACAGCGGCCTATCGGTGCGTCGTCCGGGTTCCAGTCGGCACGGTGAAACTGGCCCGCCGCGTCCCACCATTCCAGCGGGCGCACGCGGAATCCGGCAGCCGCGAAGATGGGCGCGAAGGCATCAAGCGTGTACACCACCTGATGATCGGCAGCGGGGCCAGGGCCATTGACAGCCACTATTGCCTGATAAGCCGGATCGGGATGCAGGCCGTCTGGCACAGCTACGCGTAGGAATCCACCGGGCTTGAGATACGCGAAGACCAGCCGCGCCGCCGCTCTGCCCTGCTCAATACTCAAATGTTCCCAGACGTGTTCGCACAGAAACGCCTCGGCCCGCGCATCGCCAAAAAAGCGGGCGAACGTGGCAGGCTCCAGCAGATTCAGTTCGTCCTGCTGGGTAGAACTCCAGCCGTCCCAGTGTTTGTCGCCAGCACCGATGTTGGCCCTCACAGTTCTAGGTCTGCCCGCTGCGCCCGCGTAAAACTGGACAGCACCAGCGCGTGGCTTCCAGCCAACAATTCCTGCACCAACTCGCCCGGCACACGGCCGTCCAGCGTGACCGTGACCCAGTGGCGCTTGTTCAGGTGGTAGCCCGGCACGATCGCAGCGTGGACGGCCCGCAAGGTGTCGCCGTATTCGGGCCGAACCTTCAGCGAAAGCGTCAGCGGATCAGCGTTGATGCCGCTCAGCGCATACATTTTGGCGGCGTCGGGGCGACCCACCTTCCAAACCAGAGTGTCCATTCCAAACGGGAAGGTTTCGGAGGAATGGGGCAGGGCCGCGCACGCCGCACGCAGATCAGAAACAGAACGCATGGGTCAGTTTGGCACGCCCACAGGCCTCAGCTTTCGGTGATCGTATCCAGACCCTCCGCCGTGCCGAGGGCTTCATTGGCTTCGGTCATACTGGCGTCGCCGCCGAGCATGGTGCTGACCTCGCCTGCGCTGAGGCCTTCGGTGCTGGGGGTGGCCATGGGCGGAATGGGGCGCTGGGCAAAGTCGGCGGGAGCGTCGCCCTGCTCGGCAGGCGTGTGTTCAGCACTCGGCTCGGTTCGTACCGACAGCACAGGATTCACGGGCAGGGCGTCGTTGCGGTCATCGTTTCGGGTCATACCCCAGTTTGCGCGGGGCATGTCAGGAGCGTCTGACGGTTGGCTCAAGAAACCATGATCAAGTGGTGTCTATGCGCCGCCTGCTCGTGCCTCTGCTCTTGCCGCTTCTGCTGTCTGGCACGCCTTTGCCGCCCCCCGCCCCCGACCTCCTGCGCGTGGCCGTTCTCAGCGACTTTAACGGCGCTTACGGCAGCCTGACCTATCCGCCCGCCCTCAAGCCCAGCCTCAGCCGCATCATCAACACCTGGAAACCAGACCTAGTGCTGTCGGCGGGCGACCTGATCGCGGGACAGAAAGCCAGCCTGACCGACGCCAACGTGCAGGGCATGTGGGCCACCTTCGAGAAAGAGGTGCGCGGGCCTCTGGCAAAGGTCGGAATCCCGTTCGTGTTCACGCTGGGCAACCACGACGCCAGCCTCGTGCGAGATCGGCGGGAAGCGGCGGCGTACTGGACACGCTTTTTACCTGCCGGAACAGTTGTGGACGCCGCGCAGTATCCCTTCCGCTACAGCCTGACCCGCGCCGACAAGGCCGGACGTACCCTGTTTATAGCCGTGCTGGACGCCAGCGGGCCAAGGGTAGACGCGGCGCAACGGGCCTGGCTGGCCGCGCAACTCGCCACACCACAGGCACAGACGGCGGGCGTGCGATTGGTGGTGGGGCACTTGCCGCTGGCAGGCGTCAGCGAGGGCAAAAACAAACCCGGCGAGGTGATTGCCGAAGCCGCCACCCTGCGCGAGGTGATGGAGCGAGGGCGTGTGCTGGCCTACATCAGCGGGCATCACGCGGCCTACTACCCAGCCAGATTGGGCCGTCTGAATGTGCTGAGCAGCGGAGGCATCGGCGGACGCGATTACGTGGGCTTTCCCGGTACAGCCCGCAGCGTGGTCAGTGTGCTGGAGATCGATTTACAGGCAGCAACCGCCCGCGTCAGCGCCGTGAATGCCGACACCGGCGCGGCGATTGATCACAACAAATTGCCCGCCCGAATCAATGGATTGGGCGGGCCGTTGGTGCGGGTGGAAGAGTTTCGGTGAGGGGGGTGGCTTTTCGCCCTTACTTCGGCATCATCTTGTAAAACTCCATGCCCCGCGCGGTGCGGTTCTGGAATCCGGGCCAGTAGGTGTCGTCGGCTTTGGCCGTGCCATCGGCGTTACGGCTGAATTTGCCGTCGTTGGAGAGGGGCGTGGCGACGTTCAGGTAGGCGGCGGCAGAGGCCATGCCCTTCAGCTTGTTGTCCAGGAAAGCCGTCACGAAATGCTGGTTGATGTTGTTCAGGCGGCCCATGTCCCAGGCGGGTTCGGCGTAGTGCATGTAGTCGTCGAAGCTGTTCAGCGTGGCGGCGGGGGGCGGATTGGGGGCCGAGTTGTGACTGGCATTCTGGTAGACCAGCATGTACCGCTCGGCGTTCACAGCGTTCTCGAACAGGGATTTCACGCCGCCCGTGTAGCCTGCCACATCATCCTTGTCGCCCACGATGAACATGGTGGGCACCTTCAGCGCGGCCAGGCCAGCCTCATCCCAGAAGCCGTATTTGCCGCCAAAATTTACACCGATGGAGCGCACGGCGGCGTCGCTGCCCCAAGGAGCGAAGGCAACCACCGCCTTGATGCGGGGATCGGTGGCGTAGGCTCCGGTCTGGCGGGCGGCCAACGCGCCCCCGGGCACCAGCGGCAGCATCTGCGGGCCAAAGCCTGCGCCCGCCGCGTTCAGAGCGCCGTAACCGCCCATGCTGTATCCCACCAGCCCGGTCTGGTCGGCATTTACCATCCCGCTCAGGCCATTGCCGCTGCCTGCCGCTCCCAGCCGCGCCATTTCATTCAACACAAAAATGTCGTCCAGCGGGCGGTTCAGTAGCGTGCTGGCAAAGGCCACCTTGTCGCCGTGCGTGCTGTCGGTATGGTCTATGGCGGCCACGATGTAGCCCTTGCTCGCCAGATTCTCGGTGAGGTAGGTCATCAGGGAGCGGCTGCCAGGATAGCCGTGAGACACGATGACCAGCGGAAATGGCCCCCCCTGAAGGTTGGCCGCAGCGTTGCGGATGGCGCGTCCGGGCGTGGTGAACGGAGTGTTGGGCCGCTTGGGATCGTTGGGGCCGCTGCCCAGCACATCGGCGTAGGTGGTCGCGCCCACCCCACTCGCGCCCGCCGTGGGATACCAGACTTCCACCGTCAGCGGGCGGTCATAGCGCGGCGTGGCCCCCTCTTTGGGCGCGTTCACGATGTCCAGTTGGCCGGGATTCACCAGCTTCAGCGTTTGCACGCCGACTGCGTAGCTGCCGCGTGCGCTGAGGGTGGGTGCATCGGGGCGCAGGTCGCCGGGAACCGACAGAGGTGGCAACACCGTCATAGACGCTTTTCCCTGAGCCATGCCCGGAGCCAGCAGGCTGCAAGAGGTGAGAGAGCCAGCAGAGAGCAGCGCCGCAAATGTCATAAAGGAGCCAAGTCGTTTCATGGGAAAACCTCCGGGGAAAGGGTGGGCCGCGAACGGGGCCGGGGCAGCAACGCCTGAGCCAGCGCGGTCTGATGGGAACGTCTACGGGAAGACACTGAGAATTGTCTGTTGCGAGGTTCAGCGTAACGTCAAAGGTGAGGTTGGGGAGATAGTTAAAGGTCAGGTTTAGGTGGGAAGACGTCTAAGGGTCAAGGATCTGAGAGAAGAAAGCAGCGAAAAGCCGGAGCAGTTTTCCACCGCTCCGGCCTTCGCTTAATTTCTCCTGCTCAGCGGCTTACGCCTCGCTGTAGGTCTTTTCGATGGGCAGGCCGACGCCGTTGCCCCACTCTGTCCACGAGCCGTCGTAGTTGCGGACGTTGGGGTAGCCCAACAGTTCGCGCAGCACGAACCAACTGTGGCTGGAACGCTCGGCAATGCGGCAGTACGCGATCACGTCTTTGTCGGGCGTCACGCCTTCGCCGCCGTAGAGTGCGGTCAACTCGTCGGCGCTCTTGAAGGTGCCGTCTTCGTTGGTGGCCTTGGCCCAGGGGATGCTGCGTGCGCCGGGAATGTGGCCGCCGCGCAGCACGCCTTCTTGCGGGTAGGCAGGCATGTGCGTGACCTTGCCCGAAAACTCGTCGGGGCTGCGAACGTCTACCAGCGCGCCCGTTCCGGCCTTCACGCTCTCCAGGTGCGCCCGCACTTCATCGCGGTAGGCCCGCAGGCTCTCGTCGCGGGTCAGTTTGGGGTAGGTGGTGGGCGTGACTTCGGTAGCGTCCGTGGTCTGCTCACGGCCTTCTGCAACCCACTTCTGGCGGCCCCCGTTCATCAGCTTCAGGTGCTTCACGCCGCTGTAGCTCAGGAACCAGTAGGCGTAGGAAGCCCACCAGTTACTCTTGTCGCCGTACAGCACGATCTGGTCGTCTTCCTTGATGCCCAGACGGCCCAGCAGCGCCGACACTTCATCGGCGGTAATAAAGTCGCGCTCCACGGGATGCCAGAAGTCGCCCTGCCAGTCCACCTTCACCGCGCCGGGAATATGGCCGGTGTCGTACAGCAAGATGTCTTCGTTCACTTCGATCAGGCGCACGCCGGGAGTATTAAGGTTGGCGGCCACCCAATCGGTGTTAACCAGTACGTCTTTGGCATAGTTCGCTTGCTGGGTCATGGGAGTTCCTCCTAAGGAATGGGGCGCAGGGCTAGAGGGTCTACCTGTCCGGCAGACTGTCGGCCCCATTGTACCGAATGGGCAGATCAGTTGACAAAGTAGGTCAACTGGACAAGCCTTACCATATCCCGCCCAGCCTCAGGGGTACAGTGGCCCCATGACCGCCGACTCTACCCCCCCCACTGCGCCTCTGCCCGAAAAACTCCAAGTCATCGTGGACTTGTTCCGCCGTGCGCCCAAGCCGCTGCGCCTCCAGGCCCTCCTGGAATACAGCCGCAAATTGCCGCCCCTGCCGCAACACTACCTAGACCACCCCGAATTTTTGCAGCCCGTGCCGGAATGCGCCAGCCCATTTTTTCTGGTGACGAAAGAGGTAGACGGCGGCGTGCAAATGTTCTTCAAAGTGCCCGAAGAAGCCCCCACCGTGCGCGGCTACGCAGGTATTCTGAGCGAGGCGCTGAACGGCGAAAGCCCCGAAACCATCCTGAGTGTGCCCGATCAGTTTTATATGGATATGGGCCTGACCGAACTGATTACGCCCATGCGTCTGCGTGGCATGGGCGCCATTCTGATGCGGTTGAAGCGGGATGTGCAGACGCACGCTGAAGGCGCGTAAGGCCAGCGGGGGTCAACCCACGCCATCCCCTATCGCCGCAGCTTCCGTGCCGCCTCATCCGGCGTAATCTCTCCGCGTTCCAGCCGTTCCAGCACTTCCGACTGGGGGTCGGCGGCTTCGGGTTCGTAGCCGATGGCCCGCAGCAGGGTATCAAAACGGGCGCGGACAGTGGGGTAACTTACCCCCAGCACCCGCTCCACTTCCTTCAGGTTGCCGCGTACCCGCACGTACAGGCGCAGGAATTCCAGATTGTCAGGTGTGAGGGTCGCAAATTCGTTGAGGGTAAAATCGCCGCGCACCGTGACGCCGCTGCTGGGAAACCGCAGTTCAGTCACGGTGGGCGCTTCTGTTTCATCGGGGAAAGGGAGGGGCAGGGGGCGGGGCATGGGATTCACTGTAGGCGGTGGGGCGGGCGGGAGTGTGGATCGTGGGAACAGCCCAACCAGATTCCACACTCCGTTCCTCCTACGAAAGCGTCAGCTTCACGCTGTTGCCCTCATTGTCTTCGGCGTTGATCAGGTTACCGGGGGGCGGCGAGGCTTCGATCAGCAGTTGCAACGCCTCCAGGCTCAGGCCAGCCCGTTCCAGGGCGCGGATACCGTGCGGGGGAATCAGTTTGTGCAGATGCGGGGCAAGGCTCACAGGCAGGTTGGCGTCGTACTCGTCGCCCTCGCTGGATTCCACCTGCACGCGCAGGATTCGGGCGGTGGCTCCGGCGCGGGGACTGGGCGGGTGCGCCCCCCCACGACCCAGCACACTATTTAAGCGGTCATTGACTCGATCCATGATGCCCTCCAGATTCACGTCTACATTCATGCCGCGTCCGAAAGATTGTGAACCAGGAAACTGCTCATCCCACCCCGGATGACTGGGGGGAGTGGGGGGGCGCGGCGGGGTTGGGGGCGTATCGCGCACGCCGCGCAGCAACATCAAGTGCTCGGCCACCTGCCCAGTGTCCATCTCCTCGCGGGCCAGCAGCGATCCAATCAGTTCGCGGTCGGCGTCGGTCAGGGCCAGCCGGGTACTCAGGGCGGCCAGCAGCGGCGCGGCGTCGTTCAGATCAAGTTTTCCGGCCCGTACCAAATCCAAAATACGTTTGACTTTTTCTTTCATGACCCCACCCCCGATCCGCTCAGCACCTTGACCTGACCCGCCGTGACCCGGCAAGACAGTTGCGCTTCGCCGCTGCCCAGTTGCCCGCCATGCCGCGTGTTCAGGAACCCGCCTGATTGACTGGTGGCAAAGTCAGATTTGAAGGCCCCTACTGTTACTTCGGCCCGCAAAGTCACGTTGCTGCCCTCTTTGAGGTACACCGTTGCGTTTCCGGCATTCACCTCTAACCGGTGGTTACCACCCGTCAGCACACCCGCCCAGCGCAGGTTGCCGCCGTTGATACTGGCATTCAGGCTGCGTGCGCCCTCCAGCGTCAGGTTGCCGCCGTTCACGTTCAGGTGCGTGGGGCCGCCCAATTCAGTGGCGGTCAGATTGCCGCCGTTCACTTCGGCGTTCAGGCTCGCGGCGCGGCCCATTCGCACGTGGCCGCCATTGACTTCGGCCTGCATTTCGCCCGACACATCGGGCAGGGTCAGGCTGCCGCCCTCTACCTGAACATGCACATTGCGGGGCGCAAAGGGCAGAGCCAAAATCGCTTTCAGGCTAAAGGTGTGGTGGCCGGAATGGGTCAGGCGGCGCACGATCCAGCCGTTGGCGGTGGCCTGCAACGTCACTTCGCCGTCGCGGTTGGCGCTCAGTTGCGGGGCTGACAGGTGCGTGTCGTGCAGCACGGTCAGGCTGTAGCCACTGACATACAGATCAAGGTCGGGCGGCGTCTCGCTGAACTCGGCGGCGCTCTGGGTGGGCATCAGCGCCATCGGCTCTGTGCTGGCTTCTGTGGGTGAATCCCCCTCTAGCAATCCTGCCGCCTCATCGGGGGTGAGTTTGCCTTCGGCCACCAGACGCTGGACTTGCGAACGGAAATCTTCGGGTTGATGTTGTTCATTCATATTCGTCTCCTTTGGCTATATAGAAACACCAAACTCACAGATTGTCAAGCGCGGTTTTAGAGTTGATGAACTCTGGGCGGCGAATCTGTATGCCAGACAGGATTTTCTGGTGTAATGGTCGCAGCTTGCCGGAAGGACTAGCAAGACCAAGTTTCTATTCACTCAACTGCTGTCCGTTCCCCGGCCCGGCCCCGTATCCTTTGATTCATGACTCTGCCCCCCCTCACTGCTGATCAGCTCACACCGGCCCAGCGCACCGAAATAGAACTGCTGGCGCGGGGCAAGGCCGAAAAAAGCCGCACCCTGCGCGAACTCGGCCAGCAAGAAACCCCCGAATCGGCCCATGCCCTGCTGCTGCGGTTAGGGATATGGACAGACGCCCGCACACCGTACGCAGACCGTCTGGGCGCGGCATTAACCCCAGTGACGCTGCCCGTTCCGGACTTTGCCGACGAAGCCCGCCTTGACCTGACGCATCTGGAAGCCTTTGCCATCGACGATGACGGCAACCGCGACCCCGACGACGCGGTGGGCATCGAAGCCCTAGAGGGTGGCCTGACGCGCCTGTGGGTGCATGTGGCCGACGTTTCGGCGCTGGTGACGGCAGACAGCCCGCTGGACTTGGAAGCCCGCGCACGCGGCGCAACACTGTATTTGCCCGACCAGACCATCGGGATGCTGCCCGACGAGTTGGTGGAACGCACGGGCCTCGGCCTGCACGACACCATGCCCGCGCTCTCCATCAGCCTCGATCTGGATTCGGACGGCAACGCCGACGCCGTAGACGTGTGCCTGAGCCGCGTGCGCGTGACCCGGCTGACCTATTCGCAGGCACAGGAGCGGCTGGATGCGGGCGCAGAACCGTTTGTGACGATGGCCCGCCTCGCCCGTGCCAGCCGCGACCTGCGCGAATCGGAAGGGGCCATGAGCATAGACCTGCCCGAAGTGCGCGTGAAGGTAAATGCAGACGGCGTAGAGGTGTCGCCGCTGCCCAAGCCCGAGATGCGGTTTGTGGTGCAGGAATCGATGACGCTTGCAGGCTGGGGAGCCGCTATTTTCGGTGACGACCACAGCATCGCCCTGCCGTTTGCCACGCAGGATGCTCCCACCCGCGACGTACACGGCGACACCCTGCCCGCCCAGTGGGCCCGCCGCCGCACGCTGGCCCGCACGCGCTTTCAGCCCTCGCCGGGGCCGCATCACGGCATGGGGCTGGAATTATACGTGCAGGCCACCAGCCCTATGCGCCGTTACCTTGATCTGGTGGTGCATCAGCAGTTGCGCTCGCACCTGACCGGCACCGAACCGCTGGCGGGCAAGGCCGTGGCTGCCCGCGTGGCCGAGGCCCAGATGAACGCCGACGCCACCCGGCAGGCCGAACGCCTGAGCCGCAAGCACCACACGCTGCGCTACGTGGCCGCCCAGCCAGACCGCGTGTGGGACGCCGTGATCGTGGATCGGCGCGGCCCCCAAGCCACCCTGCTGATTCCCGACTTGGCCTACGACTTGCCGCTCAGTACCCCCGCCCCGGCAGGCACGGCGCTACGGCTGCGCATGACCGACGTGGATTTGCCCAAATTGACGGTGCGGGCCAGAGTCGTCACAGGGGAATGAAACTTTACAGGAGTGTGAGAAATTTTACGAAGATATAGCCTACACCCCCTGCCCCAAATCTTCAACAAAAGTCTGTACCGGCTTCAGGCAACGCTTGGAAACACACCTTTAACGCGCCAAATCCGGTTCACCTTTCATTCATCTGCTGCGCTACACGCTTAAAATCGGGGCCATGAACGGCGCGACCTCTGACGTGAACTTGCAAAGCGCACCCTCTGCCCATGCTGCCGGGAGCCTTCCCACCGACATCGTGGCCCTGCGGATCAGCCATTGCCGGGCCGAACATGCCGAGGGCGGGGCGCAGTATCACCTCGCTGTGCGCCATTACCGCGACTGCCTGGAAGCCGCCGAACGCCGCGAAGACGCCCGTGCCACACAGTTTTTTGCGCTGAAGCTGGCCGCCTGCTACGAGCAGATGGGCTTTGCCGAGAAAGCCGACGAATTCCGGGCGCTCGCCAGTACCGATCTGGGCGACACGCCTTTGCTGGGGTAAGTGGACTGAGCTAAATGAACGGAGATCAGACGGGCGAGGCGGCGATGCTTCGCCCGTTGTGGGTTGCCGGGGGCACGGCCCGTCACTTTCCCCAAATGCCGGAATGCGACAATGCCCCACGTGACCCGTTCTGACCTGTCCAGCTCTAGCTTGCCTGCCCCCGAACAGCACCTGCTGCCGCGAGACACGCCCGCCGCCCTGCTGGGGTTTGCCATGCCTGCCGAGTGGGCTCCGCACGCCGCCACCTGGATGGGCTGGCCCGCCAACGACGACCTGTGGTTCGGGCATCTGGACGCCGTGCGGGCCGAGTTTGCCGAGCTGATCCGTACCATTGCCCGCTTTGAAGCCGTGCATCTGCTGGTGCGCGATACCGAAAGTGAGCAGGACGCCCGCGAACGGCTGGACGGTGCGAACGTGTCCTTCCATCATGTGCCGCTGGACGACGTGTGGATGCGCGACAACGGCCCTATTTTCATCACGCGGGGCAGCGGCGCAGAGGCCGACCTGAGCCTGATCAACTGGCGGTTCAATGCCTGGGGCGGCAAGTTTGATTCGGGGCACGATGACCGCGTGCCGGAATACGTGGCGCAGTCCCTCAGCCTCACGCACTGGGATCGGCCCGAAGTGCTGGAAGGCGGCGGGCTGGAAGTGAACGGCGCGGGCATGGGCCTGACCACCCGTTCGTGTTTCCTGACCGACACGCGCAATCCGGGCCTGACCGAAGAGGGCTACGCCGAGCTGCTGCAAGGGACGCTGGGCATCCAGAAGCTGCTGTGGCTGGACGGCGGGCTGGAAAACGACCACACCGACGGCCACATCGACACCATCACGCGCTTTGTGGATGAGCAGACCATCGTAACCAGCGTGGAGCCGAATCCCGAAGACCCCAACCACACCACGATGGCGGGCAATCTGGCGCAGTTGCAGGCCATGACCGACCTCAGCGGCCAGCCCTTCCGGGTGGTGGAATTGCCACTGCCCGCGCAGCGCCTGGAGGGGGCAGAAGGCCGCTTACCGCCCACCTACGCCAACTTTTATATCGGCAACGGCTTCGTGGTAGTTCCCCAGTACGGCGACCCCAACGACATCCCCGCGCTGGAAGTCTTGCGTCCCCTCTTTCCGGGACGCGAGGTGATCGGCCTGAGCAGCCGCGCCATCATCGAGGGCGGCGGAAGCTTTCACTGCATCACGCAGCAGCAACCGCAGGGGCAGGCATGGAATGGCAAGTGAAACTTTCCCCTTACCAGACGCACAGGGCGCAGAAACCGATTTAGGCGGCGGCTACAGCCTGCGCCCCGTTACCAATGCCGACGCCTGGGCGGTAGCCGACAGGCTGGAAGTTGAGGCGTACCAGAGCGTGTCGTTCGATTGGCAGACCGACGCGCCTTTTGCCATGCCAGACGGCAAGCGTCATGCGTGGCTCGTGTTGCACGGCGGCGAGGTGGCAGGCTGGCAGATCTCGCGGCAGTGGGACGCCCGCACCGCCTACATGATCAATACGGCGCTGTTGCCAGAGCACCGCGGCAAAGGCGTCTATTCGCGCCTGCTACCCACTGTGCTGGACGTACTGAAGGCCGAGGGCTACACGCTGGTTCGCAGCCACCACCACGCCACCAACAACGCGGTACTGATCCCCAAGTTGCGGGCCGGATTCCGTCTTCAGGGCATGGAAATAGACCATCACGGGATGCTGGCGGTGCTGATCTACAGCTTTGATCCGGTGTACCGCGACTACATGGACGTGCGCTGCGGCCTGAAACGGGCGGGGGAAGAAGTGGCGCAGCGGCTGGGACTGGACGCGCTGGAGCCTACGCCTTCTTTGTCGGACGATTTTTTGCCCGCTTGACTGTGGCAATGCCTGCACCGGAGCGCAACACTTCTCCGTAGAGATTCCACCACACCAGCGCAGTTTCGGGGTCGCGGGTCAGGTTCTCGAAGCGGTAGTAGGCGGCGCTTCCGTCGGGCAGGACGAAGGTGGGCGTGCCGAAGACACCGATCTCGGCGGCCTCAGCCAGTTCGGCACGCAGGCTGGCGCGGAGGCCCGCTTCATCGGCGCGGGCGGCGGCGAAGGCGTCCAGATCCAGTCCGGCGGTGTGAGCGGCGTCGGTGATAGCAGCCTCATCCAGCGTCTTCTTGTCTTCATGCACAGCGCGGAACAGGGCCAGCGTAAACGCCCAGTGCAATTCCTCGCCCTGCTGCGCGGCGGCGTGGGCAGCCAGAAACGCGGCCAGACTATTCTGCTGGTAGGGACTGCCTTCCCCCAACGCCTGATCGGTCAGCCACCACACCACGCCCTCTTTGCCGCCGTTTTCTTCGTGGTTGCCCTAAACCAACGAAAAGTGCCGCAGCCGGAAGGCATGCCCCTGCGCCTGCAGTACGGCGGCCAGCTCTATCCCGCGCCAAGCGTAGGGACACAGAAAGTCAAAAAAGACGTCGGTGGGCGCATTGCTGTCTCGCTGGCTGAGGGTCATGCCGGAACGCTAGCACAGCAGCAATCAGGAATCCGGGGTGCTTGTTCCTCAATTCACACAGCCACTCAAGGGCTAAGAATCGGTCAAGTGGGCGGCAGCAGCAGAGGAATTGAGTGCCCCGCGTCTTGCCGATTCGATCACCAAACAGACGAACTCTGCCCTGATCACTTCCCTTTTTGGCTGGGTCAGGTAGCCTGAACGCATGATTCGTCCTGTCGATACCCTCAATCTGTCTGTGATCCAGATGCACGTGACCGACCAACTGGAAGACAACGTGGCCCGCGCCGAAGCCCATGTGCGGGATGCGGCGAAGGCGGGCGCACAGGTCATCTTGCTGCCCGAACTGTTCGAGAATCTGTATTTCTGTCAGGTGGAGCGCGAGGAATACTTTGAGCTGGCGCACCCGCTGGAAGACCATCCGTTTATCGGGCGCTTTCAGAATCTGGCGCGGGAACTGGGCGTGGTGCTGCCGCTGTCTTACTTCGAGCGGGCGGGGCAGGCCCATTACAACAGTTTGGTGTGCATAGACGCCGACGGCACGCTGCTGGGCAACTACCGCAAAACCCATATTCCAGACGGCCCCGGCTACGAAGAAAAGTATTACTTCAACCCCGGCGATACCGGATTTAAGGTGTGGGGTACGCAGTTTGGGCGCATCGGCGTGGGCATCTGCTGGGATCAGTGGTACCCGGAAACCGCCCGCGCCCTGATGCTGGGCGGGGCCGACTTCCTGCTGTATCCCACCGCCATCGGCAGCGAACCCGAGGGCGTGGAAAGCCCCAACAACCATTCCATGTGGCAGCGGGCCATGCAGGGCCACGCCGTCAGCAACTCGGCGTATGTGGGGGCCGCCAACCGAATCGGCACCGAAGTCGTGGGCGACTTGACCCAGACGTACTACGGGCATTCCTTCCTGGCCGACTACACCGGCGAAATCGTGGCCGAACTGGGCGACACAGAGGAAGGCGCACTGACCCACACCCTCAATCTGAAAGAAGCCCGCAAATTCCGCGCTGGCATGGGCTTTTTCAGAGATCGCCGCCCGGAGTTGTACGGCTCGCTGATGACGCTGGACGGGGTGACGCGGCGGGGCTAAGGCTCACTGGGCGAAGAGCGTCTAAGAGTCAAGGGTCTGAGGGTCTAAGAAGGTCAAGGGCTTCAACCCCTCACAGGCACAGCAGGCCCACCGTCACGTCCTGTTCGGAAAAGCGGTCTGCGGTGTCGAGTGCCAGTTTTCCGATGTAGGGCGTTGCCAGATACAGTTCCATGTTCATGCGGGTGCGGCCTGCCTCACTGGAACCCCACTGCACGCGGGCCAGCGTGGTAAAGCCGCCTTTCTGGGTCAGTTTCAGCACGGCCTCGGTCTCGCTGAGCGCGGTCAGGGCCACTTGCCCGACCACACCATTGGCAAACGAGTCTTCGGCGGTGGTCATCGCAAAGTTGCCGTTGGCGCAGAGGCCAAAAAATGCATAGTCTTTGTCCCGTCCCACCGTCACGAATGAACTGTTCTGGGCCACCTTCAGCCGTTCTTGCCACAGGGCGGGTAGGGTGGGCGCGGGCGCAGTGGGTTTCGCCAGCCCCAGCACCGCCTTCAGAGTGTCCAGAAGGCGGGCTTCCTGCCCTGCTGGGTGCGCCAAGGTGGCCATGATGCGGGTTCCATTGGGCAGCAGGGTGGCGGCGCGGCTCAGGGCGGCATTGGGCAAGGTGTAATGCCCGGTTTGCACTGCTCCGGCCAGCGCAGAACTGACCAACGTGGCTTCAGCTTGCCCCACACGTACACGGGCAGGAAAGGCGGCATCCAATGCTCCTGCAGGCGCGGCGGGCAACACGCTGAGTTGAATACTGCCGGTGCCCGCCGTTCGGATCAGCAACACGGCCATCCCCGGCGCGTCTTCGCTGGGCACCAACTGGGCGCGGAAACCGGGCGGCATCTCGATCTGCACGCCCAGCGCGGGCGCGTCTAGCGTGGCTCCAGCGGCGTACACGGCCCCCACCCGCAGCGGCTCGGCCTGACCCATTCCCCATACACCCGCAGCCAGAGCTGCCGCCAACACCCACCGCTTAACCGTCATGCTCCCAGCCTACGCAGCCGCTCTGACAAAACTTGGACGGCTGGGGCGGTGTCTATAGGGTCTAAAGGTCAAGAGTCTAAGGAAGGGCATTTCGCTGGCGCTCCCTCACCCCCTCCACAACCGCCACCAACCTGCACCTTCGACCCTGCATTCTTTGACCTTTTGAACGCCGCCGCCTGTTGAACTCTGTACCCACTTCAGCAGCCCGCCCCCGCACACTGCTACAGTCGCTTTTATGAGTATCAGCGTCGATCTGTCCAGCAAAACCGCCCTCGTGATGGGCGTCGCCAACGCCCGCAGCCTCGGCTGGGCCATTGCCGAGCAACTGTTGGCCGCCGGATGCCGCGTGGGGTTTTCCTATCAGGGCGAGCGCCTGAAGAGTGAACTGGACAAACTGCTGGCCGGGCGTGAAGGCGTGTGGACGCAGCAGGCCGACGCCACCAGCGAAGACGACCTGACGGCCCTGTTTGCCCGCGTGAAGGCCGAGTTCGGCACGCTGGACATGCTGGTGCATTCCATCGGGTTTGCGCCCCGCAGCGCGATGGATGGCCGCTTCGTGGACACCACGCCTGAAGACTGGAATACGGCCCTCAGTGTCAGCGCCTATACCCTCGTTTCTACGGCCCGCCACGCCGAACCGCTGCTGAATGCGGGCGGCAGCATCGTCAGCCTGACCTACCACGCTTCTCAGCAGGTGGTGCCCAAATACAACGTGATGGGTGTGGCCAAAGCTGCCCTAGAAGCCGCCACCCGCTACCTCGCCTCCGAGATGGGCGCGGCGGGCGTGCGCGTGAACACCATCAGCGCAGGCCCGATGAGAACCATCGCCGCCCGCTCTATTCCGGGCTTTGGGGCCATGTACGAAAAGGCCGCCGCCGCCGCACCCTTGGGCCGCAACGCCACCCCCGAAGAAGTGGGCAAACTGGCCCTATTCCTGCTGTCCGATCTGGGCAGCGGCATGACCGGCCAAACCGTGTACGTCGACGCCGGGGCCAGCATCATGACCATGAAGGTGGACTGAGAGGGAGAGCAACACCGCGTGTAAACCCCCCGTTGCTGACGCAACGCCCCCCTTTAGAGGGGAGGAAAGTGCATGGTTTGGGGGCATCATAGAGGCACCATGTCTACGCCCCGTATCCCTCTAGACCTTCCCTACACCCTCGATCTTCTGCTGCGCCTGCTGGACACCCCCAGCCCCACCGGATTCACGGGCGCGGCGGTGGCCCTGATCGAATCGGAACTCTCGGCGCTGGGCGTGCCTTTTGTTCGCACGCGCAAAGGGGCGCTGACTTGGGAAATTGGCGGCACTGATACAGGCCACGTCACGTTCAGCGGCCATGTGGACACGCTGGGCGCGATGGTGCGCGGCATCAAGGGTTCGGGCCGACTGACGCTGAGTGCGCTGGGCGGGTACGACTGGGCCACCGTAGAGGGCGAAGATGTGCGGGTGCATACCCAGTCGGGGTGGGTGGTGACGGGCACGGTGGTCAACATTCGCCAGAGTTTGCATGTACACGGCGCGGGCCTGCGCGAGCTGAAGCGGGAGCAGAGTGTGATGGAAGTCCGGCTGGATGAAGCCGTGTTTTCGTCTGCCGACACGTTGGCTCTGGGCATCGGCGTGGGCGATTTCGTCAGTTTCGATGCGCGGCCCCGCCTGACGCCTGCCGGATACCTCAAGGCACGGCATCTGGACAATAAGGCAGCGGTAGCGGTCTTTCTGGGCGTCACGCGCACGCTGCTGCACACGCCGCCCGCCCGCACAGTGGCCTTTCATGTCACCACCTATGAGGAAGTGGGGCACGGGGCCGCCACCGGGATTCCGCCGCATACCGACGAACTGATTGCGGTGGACATGGCCGCCATAGGCGACGGGCAGACCAGCAGTGAACACCACGTGACGCTGTGTGTGGCCGATTCGGGCGGCCCCTATGATCACGAATTGGGCAACCGGATCAGGGCAGCGGCAGCGCGGGCCGGAATCCCCTTGCGCGTGGACATGTACCCCTTCTACGCCAGCGACGGCACAGCGGCCTGGCGGGCAGGCGGAGACTATCCGGTGGCCCTGATCGGCCCCGGCGTGGACGCCAGCCACGCCTACGAGCGCACTCATACGGACGCGCTGGAGGCAACGGGGGCGCTGATGCTCAGCTACATCAACGGAGAAAAATTGTAGACCCAGACAGGTGGGCCAGGGTGACAATCTGTAGCCCCGGCCCACACTCTGCCCTCTTTTTTATTCCAGCACGTAGCCTGCGGCCACAGCCCTGTATTCCTGCACTGCCGCCGCCGCCCAAGATTCATCCTTGCCCAATTCCTCGGCCAGAATTGCGGCGGTGCGGGGCGCGGCGTCCATGCTGGCGCGGGCATTCAGCAGCAGGGCGCGGGTGCGGCGAGACAGCAAATCTTCGACGGTGCGTGCGCCTTCCATGCGGATTCCCCAGCGCAGTTCGGCCTCGGTGTAGGGCAAGTCGGGGTGAAGCTGAATTCCGGCGTCTGGCATGACCTGAATGCGTTCAGCGTCGGTGCCGTAGACCTTCCAGTGATCGGCCCGCTCATCGGTGCTGACCTGATCGCTCCAGCCGTGCAGCTTCAGCTTGGGCGTCAGCGTCAGGCGTTCCGGCAGGCCCGCCAATCCCTCGGCGCGGGTCACGGTGTCCTCTCCCATGCGGCGGTAAGTCGTCCATTTGCCGCCCGTGAGGGTAATCAGGCCGCCCTCCGAAATCCGGATGATGTGATCGCGGCTGATGGCTTTGGTATCGGCCCCGCCTTCTGGCTTGACGAGGGGGCGCAGGCCCGCGTACACGCTGCGAACATCGGCGCGGGTGGGCGCAGGCGAGAGGTAGCGGCCCGCCGTATTCAGAATAAATTCCACCTCATCGGCCAACGCCCTCGGCTCGAAACTGGCGCTGGGGACGGCAGTATCGGTGGTGCCGATGACCACATGATCGTGCCAGGGCACCGCGAACAGCACCCGTCCGTCATCGGTGCGCGGAATCATGATGGCGCTGTCTCCGGGCAGAAATTTGCGGTCTACGACGATATGCACGCCCTGACTTGGAGACAGCATATCGGGCGCGTCTGGGGTGTCCATGCGCCGGATTTCGTCCACCCAGACGCCCGTCGCGTTGACGACTGCCTTGGCCCGCACCTCGTGTTCCTGCCCCGTTTCACTGTCGCGGAAGCGTGCGCCCACCACTTTGCCCTCTTCCTTGATCAGACCCGTCACGGGGGCGTGGTTCAGCGCCACGCCGCCGTGGTCTTGCAGGGTTCGCAGCAGCGTAATCGCCAGCCGCGCATCGTCGAACTGGCCGTCGAAGTACAGGATGCCGCCCATCAGTCCTTCGGGTTGAAGGGTCGGCGTGCGTGCCAGAGCCGCTTCACGGGTCAGGTTCTTGCTGGTGCCGAGGTTCAGTTTGCCTGCCAGCACGTCGTACAACTTCAGGCCGATGCCGTAAAACGGGCCAGCCCACCAGTCGTAGGCCGGAACCACGAAGCCCAGATCGCGCACCAGATGGGGGGCATTTTGGCGCAGCAGGCCGCGTTCCCGCAGAGCCTCGCGTACCAGCGACACGTTGCCCTGAGCCAGATAGCGCACGCCGCCGTGAACCAATTTTGTGCTGCGGCTGCTGGTGCCCTTGGCGTAATCGTGGGCTTCCAACAGCAAGACGCTATGCCCGCGTGTGGCGGCTTCCACGGCGGTTCCCAGCCCCGACGCGCCCCCACCGATGACCAGAATGTCCCACTGGGCGGGGGTGGTGGCGGCTTGCATCACAGGAGTTCGGGGATCGACAGGCACAGAAGACATGTCTCTCATTCTGCACCCGCATCCGTCAGAAGAACGTCCTGCTGCGCCCAGTCTTTGGCCCGCAACACGGCCCGGCCCCAGCGTTCCATACGCTGCCCACGTTCGTCGGCGCTGGTGCGCGGCTCGAAGGCGCGGTCTTCCTGCCACTGCGCCGCGATTTCTTCTGCATCCTGCCAGTAGCCCACCGCCAAGCCTGCCAGATAAGCCGCGCCCAGCGCCGTCGTTTCGGTGATCCGGGGCCGCACCACAGGCACACCCACGATGTCGGCCTGAAGCTGCATCATCAGGTCGTTTCGGCTGCCGCCGCCGTCCACGCGCAGTTCGGACAGGGCCGGACTTCCCTGACTGCTCACGTCCTGTTCCATGGCCGCCAGCACTTCCGCCACCTGCATGGTCACGCCCTCCAGTGCGGCGCGGGCAATGTGGGCCGCAGTGGTTCCCCGCGTCAGTCCCAGCATCGTGCCGCGTGCGTGAGGATCCCAGTGGGGCGCACCCAGTCCCGCGAAGGCCGGAACCAATGTCACGCCGCCGCTGCTTTCTACGCTGGCCGCCAATGCCTCCACGTCGCCACTTTCGCGGATGATGCCGAGGCCGTCGCGCAGCCACTGCACGGTGGCCCCGGCGGTAAAGACACTGCCTTCCAGGGCGTAGGTGAGGTGCTGGCCCAAGCGCCAGGCCACCGTCGTCAGCAGGCGGTGCTGGCTGGTCACGGCCTCGCCCGCCGTATTCATCAGCAGGAAACAGCCCGTGCCATACGTGTTTTTGGCCATCCCGCGCTTCAGGCAGGCTTGCCCGAAGGTGGCGGCCTGTTGATCTCCGGCGATGCCCGCAATCGGCACCCGCGCCCCCAGCAAGCCTTCCGCCGTTTCGCCGTACACCTCGGAACTGGCCCGCACCTGCGGCAGCACGGCGCGGGGCACGTTCAGCAGGGCCAGCAATTCATCGTCCCAGTCTCCGGTATGAATGTTGAACAGCAGCGTGCGGCTGGCATTGCTGGCGTCGGTGATGTGGAGTTCTCCGCCCGTGAGGTTATAGGTGAGCCAGGAATCCATCGTGCCAAACGCTAATTCCCCGCGCTCGGCCTGCTGGCGTGCGCCCGGCACCTGATCCAGCAGCCACGCGACTTTGGTGCCCGAAAAATAGGCGTCCAGCACCAGCCCGGTTTTGGCCTGAAACGTATTCTCATGGCCCGCCGCCCGCAGCGAATCGCACAGGGGCGCGGTGCGGCGGTCTTGCCACACGATGGCCCGGTGAATGGGCCGCCCCGACGCCCGCTCCCAGATCACCACCGTTTCCCGCTGATTGGTGATGCCGATGGCCGCCACGTCTGCCGCCCGCAACCCCGCCCGCGTCAGGGCTTCCTGCGCCACGCCCACCTGCGTCCCCCAGATTTCCTGCGCGTCGTGTTCTACCCACCCCGGCTGCGGAAAAAACTGCGTGAATTCTTTTTGCGCGGCGGCCACCACGGCTCCCGCCCGGTCAAACACGATGGCGCGGCTAGACGTGGTGCCCTGATCCAGAGCCAAGATAAATTTCGGCGTACCAGCTATAGAAGACATAAGTGTTTCCCTCCGGCAGATAGTGCGTGGTTTGGCCTGCTTGATGAACGGTAAAGGCAGCCTAGCAGCCCCACTTACAGTTCGGCAGGCGGCGGGCAATCTGACGGGGAATCAAGGCCTCTTCACGCCCCTCTTGCCAGAATGGGATGGGCGCGGCGCACACTTGGGGCCATTCATCAAGCCCTATTTCAGCAAGGAGGCAACCATCATGACCGGCCCCTATGACCGCCCGCCTGCCCCGGCCACTGAACCCACCGACACGCCCCTGCCCCGCCCGGAGCGTCTGCCCGGCGGCGACGATACCGGCCCCATGACCGATCCGCCTGTGAATCCGGACACCCCCGGTTTCCCAGAGCCTCAGCCGACAGACAACCCAGATACTCCGGCGTGGCCGAATCCGATGCCGATGCCCGCGATGTAGAAACGACAGTCACCACTGACTGTTCTCAAAACTTCATCAGCCTATGCCCCTGCACCCGGAGCCACTCCCGGTGCAGTTTGTGTTGGGGCATCAGGCGGGACACGTGCGTCCAGTAGCGCGGTGAGTGGTTCATTTCCAACAGGTGCGCGGCCTCGTGCAGGGCCACATAGCAGGCCACGTCCAGCGGAGCGCGGGCCAACGCCCAATGCAGGCGAATCTGACCGTCGGCGGTGCAACTGCCCCAGCGGGTGCGGGTGTCGCTAACGTGTACGGACTTGAGGCGCGAGCGGGCGTTCAGCCCATCGGCGTAGATGTCCACCAGTTCTCGGTACCGGGGCAGGGCTGCCGTTTTATACCAGTCGGTCAGAGCCGTTTCCGGCGTGTCAGAGGGAATCCACAGGACGCTCCCGACGCGCTCGGCCTGTGTGCTGGGACTGTTCAGGCGCAGGGTCAGGGCTTCTCCCAGAAAACTCAGACTTACGCCATCTGACAGAGAAGAAACGGTAGGAATACGGGCCGCGTAGGTGGCGAGGTGTCCGGCGGCCCAGGCGCGTTTGGCGTTCAGGAAATCCAGGAGGGTCTTATCGGGCACCTGCGTGGGCGCGTGCAAAACGACCTCTCCGGGGCGAACTTGCAGGCCCAGCGTGCGCCGCCTCGCACTGCGCTGCACCCGCACAGGCACGCCGCCGATACTCCAGTCTTCTGCTCCGCCTTTGCCCACCGCCATAGCTATAGCAAACCGCACCGGGAGCCAAAGCGGGTGAGGAAAGAGGCACTTGAAGCTTGAACGGCCCAAGAATTTTGAACCCAGTTCACCAAATCGGGTTACACTTCAGGGCATGAGCAATTCAGCGCCCGAAGTCGGGCACGTGGGCGGGAGTGGGGCTGTCAGGCTGTCTCAGACGGCGGGTGTAGCCACGCTGACCTTTACCCATCCCAAAGCCGCATTTGGCCCGGCCACATGGCTAGAAACCGCGCAGGCCTTGGGGCAGTTGGGAGAGGCCCGCGTCCTGATCTTGCGTGGAGAACGCCATTTCAGCGTGGGGCTGGACGTGAAGGCCACCGCACCCAGTATTGCCGCCGCCCTGAGTCGACCAGAAGGCAAGCGCGCCGCGTTTAAGGCTGTGGTAGACGAGATGCACGCCGCCATAGAAGGTCTGGCCGCGCTGCCCATTCCGGTCATTGCGGCTATAGACGGCTGGTGCATCGGCGCGGGACTGGAATTGGCTGCCGCCTGCGATATTCGAATTGCCAGCACCTCCGCCCGCTTCAGCCTGCCGGAAGTGAGACTGGGGATTGCTGCCGACCTGGGTGGCCTGCAACGCCTGCCGGGTCTCATTGGCCGGGGCCGCGCGGCCCACCTTGCCCTGACTGCCGAACCCATTGACGCCGCCACCGCCGAACGCTGGGGCCTCGTGACCGAACTCCATGCCGACGCCGACGCGCTGTATGCCCGCGCCGAGGCTTTGGCCGCGCATTTGGCCGCCCTGCCGCCCAAAGCGTTGGAAGGCACCAAGCGCACGCTGAATGACAACCTCTCGCACGCCCAGAGTTTGGCGGCGGCGGTGGACTGGAACGCCGAACATATGACGGCGGAAGGGTTGGCGGGGGCGGTGAAGTGAGGCGCTGAGGGGCGGGACGCGCTGGTGGTCTGAGGGTCCAAGAAGGGCAAGAAGACACTGTCGCCCGAACGTCCTTGAATCGCCCCTTCCCAGCCCACCATACCTAGCCCCTCGACCCTTAGACCTGGCCCCCAGAAACTCAAAAATCAGCCACCTTCACCCCAACCCAAAAGGAGCGCCACATGACCCAAACCGCCGATCCCGCCACCACCTTCCGCCCTGACCTGCTGCGCGGCAAACACGCCCTGATTACGGGCGGCGGCAGCGGCATCAACCTTGGCATTGCCCAGAGTTTCGCGGCGCACGGCTGCGCGATTACCATTCTGGGCCGCAATCTAGAGAAGGCACAAAAGGCAGCGGCGGGCATCGTGGAAGCGGGCGGGCGGGCCATTGGCGTCAGTGCCGATGTGCGCGATTTTGCGGCCCTGCAAGCGGCGGTGGCATTGGCTATAGAAGCGCACGGCGATTTCGACATCGTGCTGGCGGGCGCAGCGGGCAACTTTCCCGCCCCGGTGGACGGCATCAGCCCCAACGGATTTAAGACGGTGGTGGACATTGATCTGCTGGGCACCTACAACACCATCAAGGCCGCCGCGCCGCACCTGAAGGCTCCGGGCGGCAACGTGTTGAGCATCAGCGCCTACGGCGTGCCCGTGCCGATGCAGGCGCATGTGGTGGCCGCCAAAGCGGGCGTAGATGCCCTGACCCGCACGCTGGCGGTGGAATGGGGCCTGCGCGGCATCCGCGTCAACGCCATCATTCCCGGCCCGATTGACGGCACCGAGGGCATGGCTCGCCTCGCGCCCGACGAGAAAACCCGCGCCCAATTTACCCGCACTGTGCCGCTGGGCCGTTTTGGCCTGCCGCAAGACATCGCCAACGCCGCGCTGTTTCTGGTGTCCGACGCAGCCAGTTACGTTACAGGCGTGATTTTGCCCGTAGACGGCGGCCAGAACATGCTGGGCGGTGCGCCGCAGTACCAGATGTTTTTGCAGATGACGCAATAAAGACGGTCTAAGGGTCGAGGGTCGAAGGGACTAAGAAAGGCAAAAGCTAGAGCGATAGCCATGCAGCATCAGCAGATGCAGACTTTCACGAGCCACCCTCAGACCGACAACCCCGTCGGAGCTTCACACGCTATCCTCTGCGGGTGCGCCGCCTGCTGACCATATGTACGCTTATCCTTCTTTCTGGCACTTTGGCGGCCCTTTCTCCCACCGTGCCCGTCGCGGTACATCTGGTGCGCGATCCCGGCCTCAGCGCAGGCGTTCGGGAAGTGCTGCGAGGTGTGCCAGACGGGGTTCAGGTGTCGGTGCTGGTGCGCGAAGTGGGCGGCGGCTCAGTGCTGGAAGCCCTACAACCCGACCAGGCCATGATTCCGGCCAGCACCCAAAAACTGGTGACGGCGGCATCGGTGTTGGTAGACCGGGGAGGCGCGGGCGGCTGGTGGAGTACCGAATTGACCGTGCCAGCGGCAGAAGTGGGCCAAAACAGTGTATCGGCCCTGACCCTGCGCGGCGGTGCTGACCCGACCCTGAGTGTGGCGGGCGGCCCCAACAGTCTGCGGTCTCTGGCAAAGCAAGCCTTTGCGCGTGGCCTGCGCCGCGTGAATGCCGTGCGGCTCGATGAATCTCAGATGCGGGCAGACGGCTGGACTGACCTGATCGTAGACGTGCCCATGACGGCGGTGCGCCTGAGTGAGTGGGCAAACAATCCGCCCCTATCGGCACAGGAAGCGCGGGCCAGAGCGGGGGCGGCGTTGGTGGCCGAACTGCGGCGGGCAGGGATACAGGTGGGTTCGGACGTGGTGGGCGTGGCTCCCAAGTTCACGCCTTACGTCGCCCCAGCCCGCGGAGATGAGGACGGCCAACCGCTGCCGCCTGACCCGCTGATTCCCGTCAAGCGTCGCCCTGAACAGGGCCTTGCCAGCGTCCGCAGTGGTTCGCCCGCGCCAGTGTTGGCTGCGGTTTTGCGTCCCAGCGACAATCTGAAGGCCGAGGAACTGCTGGGTACACTGGCCGCCACACCATTGGGGCGAGGCACGCTGGCAGGTGCCCTCTTGCGGGAGCGGGCCGCCCTGCGCCGCATGGGAGTAGATCTGACCGGAATCGAATTGGCCGATGGCAGCGGCCTGAGCCGAGCAAACCGCCTGACCGCCCGCGCGTTGGTGCAACTCCTGAGCGTGCTGCACGACTTGCCGTATGCCCAGTCTGGGGCGACTCCACCTCTGCCCGCCGCCGTGTACCGCACCCGCCGCAACGCTTTTGCCGAGGCCTTGCCCCAGGCTGGCACAGGCGACGACAACCCCGATCACACCGGACGCGGCGGCACGATGGCCCTGAGATTGCAAAATTCAGGGCTGGATGTGCGGGCCAAGACGGGCACGCTACCGGGGGTCAGTGCGCTGGCGGGGTATGTGACTGCCAAAAGCGGCAAAACGCTGGCCTTTTCTATCCTGATGAACGGCCCCGAGACCACCCCGATTCTGACCCTGCGCGGTGTGCAAGACCAGATGGTGCGGGCGGTGGCGGCGGCGCACTGAATGGGGTGGGGGTTGTCGGTTGTGGGCCCGAGAAAAGGCGGCTAAGGGCCGGGGGAAGGATGATAACCAGACTCATCTCCAGGGCTAGAAAAGCAGCCACCCCGTAACCGAACCCGCCCCAGCACCTTAGACCTCTTCCATACACCTCCTGAGCTTCCTTTAAGAGCAACCTCAAGGCAAACTCTGGCCGCGTTGGTAGGCTCGCGCCCGATATTTGCCGCCCCATGCCGCTAGGGTGCAGGCATGACGTTCAAGCGGTGCGGGTTCGGCGTGGCAATTACGGCTCTCCTTATTTCTTCCCCGGCACAGGCGCAGTCGGCGGCGGCACTTGCCAGATTGGACGCCTCCCAGATGAGCATTCCGGCGGCGCGAACCAAAACCTATGCGGCAAGCGCCCTGACCGTGCAACAAACGTTGCGGGCTGGAACCAACTATTCCCGGCAAGTGGTCAGCTACCAGTCCGATGGATTGCGGATTAATGCCCTGCTGACCGTGCCCAACGGTACGCCGCCCAAAGGGGGCTGGCCCACCATCGTGTTCAATCACGGCTACATCCCGCCCAAGGTGTACCGCACCACCGAGCGTTACGTGGCCTATCAAGACGCCTTTGCGCGGGCCGGATTCATTACCCTGAAAAGCGATTACCGCGGGCACGGCAGCAGCCAGGGGGAGGCGCTGGGCGGCTATTTTGCCCCCGATTACACCACCGATGTGATGAACGCGCTGGCCAGCCTGAAGGCCGACAAGCGCGTGAATCCGGCCCGAATCGGGATGTGGGGCCACTCTATGGGCGGTTTCCTGACCCTGCGGGCCATGGTGATAGACCGGCAAGTCAAGGCAGGCGTGATCTGGGCGGGCGTGGTGGGCGATTACAACCAGATCATGAACGAGTGGCCCAGTCCTGTTCCGGCGTCTATTCCCAAGTCGGTGCTGGCCCTGCGCGAGAAAGCCGTCGCCAAATACGGCACACCGAGATCCAATCCCAAATTCTGGGATACGTTGGCGGCCAATTCGTACCTCAGCGACCTCAGCGGCCCGATACAGCTGCACATCGGTACGGCAGACAACGACGTACCCGTGGCCTTCCATACGCGCCTGACCGCGCAACTGAAGGCCGTCGGGAAGCCTGTGCAGAGCTACGTGTATCCCGGCGACAACCACGACCTCAGCCGCAACCTGTACACCGCCCTCAGCCGCAGCGTGGCGTTCTTTAAGGCCAACCTGTAAGCCCCATGCGGCGTCTGGTGCAACTGGGATTGCTGCTGCTGGTGGCGGGCGCGGGCTGGGTGGCCGTGACCCAGCCGGAGAATCTGCCGTTCGCGCTGCCGGGAAGCTCTTCATCTGAACGGCCCACCGCCCCTTCTTCTGAACCCACACCTGAACCCGGCAGGCCCGCCCCAAACGGCACCCTGACCGACGCGGCGCTGAGAGCCCTGGTAGCGCGGCAACCCATCAGCGTGCAGGCGCTCCGGGCGCGGAAGTACCCCGGCAGTGCCCTAACGGTGCGCGAAACCTTGCGGGCAGGCGTGAACTATTCGCGGCAGGTGGTGAGCTATCAATCCGATGGACTACGGATCAATGCCCTGCTGACCGTCCCCAACGGTACGCCGCCCAAGGGGGGCTGGCCCGCCATCGTGTTCAATCACGGCTATATTCCGCCCGACGAGTACCGCACCACCGAACGCTATGTGGCCTATCAGGACGCCTTTGCCAGAGCCGGATTCGTGACCCTGAAAAGCGATTACCGGGGGCACGGCAGCAGTGAGGGCGAGGCGTTGGGCGGCTATAACGACCCGGGCTACACGGTAGATGTGCTGAACGCCGCCGCCAGCCTGAAGGCCGATAAGCGTGTAAATCCGGCGCGGCTGGGGCTGTGGGGCCACTCCATGGGCGGCCAACTGAGTTTGCGGGCCATGCTGGTCGACGACAGCCTGAAAGCCGCGTCGCTGTGGGCGGGCGTGGTGGCAGGTTACGATGTACTGGCCACCGATTGGAATCCGCCCGCCTCTGGCCCCAAACCCACGCTAGACCGACTGAACCGCCGCTATCTGCGGGCACTCAGTCCCAATGCCCTGCTACGCGATCTGAAGGGCAGGCCCATTCAGCTACATCACGGCACCAACGACGCCGATGTGCCCTATTTATTTCAGAAAGCCTTGGCCGACGACTTGAGGGCCGCCGGGCAGGGCGTGGAAGCCTACCGCTACGAGGGCGACAATCACAACCTGAGCCAGAATTTGCAGGTGGCTCTCCGGAGAAGCGTGGCGTTTTTTAAGGCCAACCTGTGAAGGGAAAATCCGAAACCGCCCTGCTGACTGGAATGTCAGACAGGGCGGATGGAGTGGGCAGAGTTTGACCCACGAACCTCAGCGGCTCAGATCGTAGCCCGTGACTTTCTGGCCGGGGCGTGGGTTGCCAGTGCTGATCGCCTCGCGCTTGTCGTACAGGTTCCAGCCCTGCGTCACGTTCATTTCGGGCGTGAAGCGTGTGGCGGGAACGTTGCCCCCGACCTGGCTGTAAATGAGCCACTGCTGATTGCGGGCCACGCTGTCCACTTCGGTGCCGTCCAGAGTGGCGTTGTTGTTGGCGTCGTTGTAGGCAACCACCTGATACACGCCCGCCACGCCCGGCACGTTGGGCAAATCCACGCCAAAATTCCAGGCGTTGAGGCCCGTGCTGACCACGTTCTGGGCCAGATTGCTGTTGTTGGTCACGACTTCGGGGAATCCTGCACCCACAAGGGCCAACCGCAGACGGGGCTCGGTGCCCCAGCTCCCGCCCAGGCTGCCGCTGACATCGTAGGCATCAGGCGCTTGGATGGTGCGGGGCCCGCAAGCGGCGAGGGCCAGAGGAACGCACAGGAGTAGAAGGGCAGATTTTCTCATATGTCTAGCTTAAAGCGTGAAACTGATGGGGGCGTGAAGTGGCACTCATTCCGGACGGTTTGGTCGGCCCCAATGCGCCACTTTGCCGATGTGCCGGGGCAGGAGAACACGGCAGACTGACGATGAACAGAGAATCAACCACAGGGGAGGGCGCACAGTGATAGAGAGAACAGCAGACACAGATTCGGACGATTGGCGAAGGACACCCACGGGCAAGAGCGTGAACCTACGCCGCGCCCCCACCCCCTAACACGCGGGCAAGTCCCCATTGAGCAGCACAGAGGCTTCCCGCACGAGGACTGACGATGAACGGGAAGCAAATTACCAAACTTGGATTTGAGCGCAAAGCGATTGCGTTGGCCCTCTCTGCCGCTACCTTGCGCGAGAGCGCAGGCCTGAGCCGCGACGAGATTTTGAACGAACTGCGCGGCGTGCAGGCCAACCCTGACGCCTTTCTGGGCGGAGTGTATGACCACCTGGCCGCCGAACTGATCGCCGTGCGCAGTGTGCAGGAAGCGCGGGCCTCCAGCGACCTGCGGCCCACGCCCCTGCCCTACCCGGTATGGGGCGCAGACCTGATCGACCCCGGTGCACACACGCAGATGGACGTGGCGATGCGCCTGCCTATCTCACGTGCGGGTGCGCTGATGCCCGACGCGCATGTGGGCTACGGCCTCCCCATTGGCGGCGTGCTGGCCACCGAAAACGCCGTGATTCCGTATGGCGTGGGCGTGGATATCGGCTGCTCCATGATGCTGAGCGTGCTGCCCCTGCGCCCCGACGCACTGAAGACCGAAGAAGCCAAAGCCCTGCTGATGCGGCATACCCGCTTTGGCGCGGGCGTGGGCTTCGAAAAGCGTGACCGTGAAGACCACGTTGTGCTGCACGAAGACAGCTGGGACGCCCTGCCCTTGCTCCGCCACCTGCATGAGAAGGCCATCAACCAGATCGGCACGAGCGGCAGCGGCAACCACTTTGCAGAATTTGGGGCGTTTACCCTCACGGCGGCTGACCCAGAACTGGGCCTGGAAGCGGGTGAGTATCTGGCCCTGCTGTCTCACAGCGGCTCGCGGGGATTTGGGGCACAGGTGGCCAACCATTTTACGCGGCTGGCCCAAGACCTGCACCCCACGCTGGACAAGAGTGCCCAAAAACTGGCCTGGCTCCCGCTGGACACCGAGGAAGGCCAGGCCTACTGGCTCGCCATGAACCTGGCTGGCCGCTACGCCCTCGCCAACCACGACCTGATTCATGCCCGCCTGGCCCGTGCGCTGAGCGAAACCCCGCTGCTGCGCGTCAGCAACAGCCACAACCTGGCCTGGAGGCAGCAAGTAGACGGCAAGGAACTGATCGTGCACCGCAAGGGCGCAACCCCCGCCGCTGCCGGACAACTGGGCCTGATTCCCGGCAGCATGGCCGACCCCGGCTTTCTGGTGCGTGGGCGCGGCAATCCGGCAGCGTTGGCGAGTGCCAGCCACGGCGCAGGCCGTCAGCTTGGGCGCAAAGCCGCCATCAACGCCCTTGCCAAAAAGGACGTGCAGGCCTACCTGAATCGTCACGGCATCACCCTGATCGGCGGCGGCATAGATGAAGCGCCGCAAGCCTACAAGCGCATTGAGGACGTGATCGCTCGCCAGACGGATTTGGTAGATGTGCTGGGTCAATTCATGCCCAAAGTGGTGCGAATGGACACGGGCAACGAGGATGTTTGAAGACTGCTAGCGGTGAGCAAAAAGACCGGGAAACGCTGAGGCACAGGCGTTTCCCGGTCTTTTTTGTGGCAACCTCTACTCGTCGCCGCTCAATTGCATGTGAGACTCCAAGGTGCGTGCAACCCGCGGGCCAATTGCATTTCCGAATGAACTGGCAACTCTGCTTCAGATGGATGATTCAGCCGACTTAGACGCGACAAGATCAATCTTCCTCAGCGGTCAGGGGGATAGGGAAACCAATGGAGGATAAGCCCAACGCTCCCCAAATCCAATTCGTTAAAGCCCCCGGCCCAACCGCTCCAACAGCGCCACCCCAAACGCTACACCCTTTTCAAAGTGCACCTTCAGGATGTTTTCGTTCGGCGCGTGAATCCTCCCGGCCAGATTGCCGATGCCCATTGCCACGCAGGGCACACCCAAAAACTCGTTGAACGGCGACATCGGCCCGCTCGCGGCGCTACTGGGGTGAATGATCGGCTCCGCGCCATGTGCTTCCCGCGCCGCCTCCAGGCAGGCGACCACAAAGGGATGCCCGGCATCGGCACGCGCGGGCTTCTGGTGAGATTCCAGTTCCACGACTTCCACATCACTCAGACCCTGTGTATCCAAGTGGGCACGCAGCAGCGCCAGAATCTGCTCTGGATCCTGGTCAGGCACCAGCCGGAAATCCAGCTTGACGCTGCCGTGCGCAGGCAACACGGTTTTGCTGCCTTCGCCCTGGTAACCGCCGCTCCAGCCGTTCACGTTGACCACCGGGAGCAGGTTGGTGCGCCGGAAATAGTCGGGGCCAGTGGCGAGGGGCCGGGTGACGCCGTAGGTATCGCGCACGGCCTGACCGTCGCCGGGGATGGTGGCAATGGCGGCCAGATCGGCGGGGCTGGGGTCGCGCACGGCGTCATGGAAGCCGGGAATGGTCACGCGGCCCGTATCGTCGCGCAGAGAGGCCACCGCGCGGGCAAGGCGGTACAGCGGATTGTCGATCACTGCGCCCAAACTGCTGTGCAGGTCGGAGTCGGCCACGCGGCAGCGCAGTTCCACGCACATCACGCCCTTGAGACCTAATGAAGCCACCGGGCGGCCTTCGGGCGTAATAGAGCCGAATTCCCACCAGCAGCCGTCCGCCCGCAGTTCGTCGGCGTGGGATTCCACAAAGGCGTCCAGGCTGGGGCTGCCTACCTCTTCCTCGCCTTCCAGCAGCCAGCGCACCCGCAAGGGCAACTGCCCACCGTGCCGCTCCCGCACTGCCCGAACCGCCGCCAACCGCGAAATGAACTCGCCCTTATCGTCGCTGACGCCGCGTGCATACAGCCGCCCGTCCCGCTCGGTCAGGGCAAAGGGCGGGCTGTCCCAGAGTTCGGTGGGGTCTTCGGGTTGCACGTCGTAATGGTTGTAGATCAGCAGCGTGGTGGGGCCACTGCCTGCCTCGGCCACCAGCACAGGCGCAACTGTGCCCGGATACTGGCGTACGGTAAAGCCCTCGGCCTCCAGAAGTCGTGTGACGTAGGCCGCCGCTTCGGGCAGCATCCGGCCCTGTGCGCTCACGCTTTCTATGGCGACAAATTCGGCCAAATCCGACAGCCCGCGTGCAATGTGGGCCGTCAGGTCGCTGGGTTGGGGGGAAGTCATGGCCCCTAGGGTAACGGCTGGCGGGGGGCTTGAGCGGAATCGGAAGGGCAGTCTAAGGGTCTAAAGGTCTAGGGTCTAAGGAAGGTCAAGAACTTAAAAGCTGTTCTTAGTCCCTTAGACACTAGACCCTTAGACGCCTTTCACACCGACCAAACGCCGAATCTACTGTTCAAAGCCTTGTGGGTGGGTGCGGTGCCATTCCCACGCACTCGCCACAATTTCTTTCAGGTCGGTGAACTTGGGGCTAAATCCCAATTCTTTGACGATCAGGTTGGCGTCGGCCACCAAGCGCGGGGGATCTCCGGCGCGGCGTGGGGCCTGTTCACGGGTCAGGGGCGTGCCCACCACCGCGTCTACGGCGTCCAGCACCTCGCGGACGCTGAAGCCGTGACCGAGGCCCACGTTGTAGGTGGTCGCCACTTGCCCACCGCCGTGCAGGGCTTCCACGGCCAGCACATGCGCGTCGGCCAGATCCTGCACATGCACGTAATCCCGGATACAGGTGCCGTCGGGCGTGGGGTAATCGTCGCCAAAAATCATCATCTTGTCGCGCTGGCCGAGGGCGGTCAGGCAAGCCAGCTCGATCAGATGGGTCTTATTGGCGTGCGCTTCGCCAATGGTGCCGCCCGGAGCCGCGCCACACACGTTGAAGTAGCGCAGGATGGTATAGGGCAGGCCGTGCGCCGTGCCGAAGGCATGAATCATCTGCTCGGTCATCCACTTGGTCTCGCCGTACACGCTTTCGGGCTGCTTGGTGGCCGTTTCAGGAATTGGCACAGCATCGGTGGTGCCGTACACGGCGGCTGTGGAAGAAAACACCAGCGGAATCTTGCGCGTTTCGACGATGGCTTGCAGCAGGTTCAGGCTGCCCAGCACGTTGTTGCGGTAGTAGCGCCCCGGTGCCCGCATGCTCTCGCCTACTTCGATCAGCGCGGCAAAATGAATCACGGCGTCGGGCTGATGTGCGTTCAGCGCGGCTTTTACGGCTTCGGCGTCCAGCAGGTCAGCCTTCACCAACGTCACTTCGGGGGGCAAGGCTTCCGGGTGGCCACTGGACAGGTTATCCAGCACCACCACGTCATGTCCTGCCGCCCGCAATTGCCGCACCGTATGCGACCCGATGTAGCCCGCTCCGCCCACCACCAGAAGTTTCATGGGGGTAGGTTAGCAAAGGATTTCGGGGTGGCGAGTTGGCAATCTAAGCTATGGGAAAGTTTAAGGGTCGAGGGTCTAAGAACGGCAGAGGCAAGAGCAAAAGCCGCCAAGGATCCGCAAAGGTGAACTTTCACGGGTCACCCTTAGACCCGCCGCCCCGTACTTCCCCGCACCACTAAAGTCGTCGGCAACAACACGTTCGGCGGCGTTTCTCCAGCCAGCAAGGCCAACAATGCACGTCCAGCCTGCTCTCCTTTCTGCGCGGTCGGCTGGCGCACTGTGGTCAGATTCAGTGCGGCACTGCTGGGTATGTCGTCGAATCCGGTGAGGCTCAGGTCTTCGGGCACGCGCAGGCCGAGGGATGCCGCCGCCGCCAATGCCCCCTGTGCCAACACGTCGCTCATGCACAGCAGGGCGGTGGTGTCTGGACGCGCCGCGAGTAAGGCGTGGGCGGCTGTCTGTCCACCTTCGGGTGTGTTGTCAGCTACCTCGTACACAGGCAGATCTGCCGCTGCCGTACCCTGCAAAGCGGCGCGGTAGCCCTGCAAGCGGGCCAGAATATGGGTGTTGGTGGCCCGGCGTTCCCGCTCCAGCGTGATCATGCCGGCCACACCATCGGCCCGCAGCGGCAACGCCAGCACCCCGATAGATTCGTGGCCCAGCGCCAGCAGATGCTCGGCAGCCTGTGTGGCACCGTCCGCGTCGTCGATGCCGATGACTGGATGATCGAGGCGGGGAACGCCGGAGGCGGCGGCGTCCGGGCGCACTGCATGATCGACCAACACTGTCGGCAGATTTCGGGTCAGAGCGGCGTCTAACAGCGGGCTCCCATGAGCAGTGGCGTAACTGATGAACCCGTCTACGCTGGCACTGCGGGCGGCGTCTCCGGCGGGCGCGGCTTCACTGCGGCCCGACAACAGCAGCAAACTGAGGCCCGCATCTTGAAGGGCGTGCGCCACACCGCCCAAAAACAAACTGGCGGCAGGATCGGCAAAGGCGTAAGACAGAGGCGCGTCGTACAGCACGCCGATGACCTGGGTGCGCCCGCGCCGCAAACTGCGGGCCAAAGGATCTGGCCCCGTGTAGCCCAGGTCCGCCGCTTGCTCGAAGACCCGCTCACGCAGGTCGGGGGAAAGTTGGTCGGGGCGGTTATAGGCATTGCTGACCGTCGCTACCGACACGCCGAGAGCCTGAGCCACATCACGTAGAGTCGTTCGGCGGGGGGAAGGTGGTCTCATCCTCTCTGCAGCTCCAGTTGGCTGCTGCGCCCCGGATTCAGAAGACGGCGCGGCGGGCACTGGGGTCTTGGCGGACGGCATAAGGAATGCTACCGTATACCAGAGTGGTCTGAATCGTTTCAGACCCTGATACCCCCTTCTCCCCCATTGCCGCTGTTCCGTAGAGGTTTTGCTATGACTGACGCCCAGGTTGCTCCCTATACGCCCCGACACTCTGAAATGGCTCGGCAAGCGCTGGGGCTGGTCTTTCTGACCAATGGCGCGGTCTTCGGAACTTGGGCAGTCAATATTCCTAGCGTCCGTGACGCCCTTAATCTCAATGAAACACAGGTGGGATTGGCGCTCCTGGCGATTGGGTTGGGCAGTTTAGTCACCATGCCCGTGACTGGAGGCTGGACTTCACGCTACGGCAGCCACCGCGTCACGTTGATTTCCATGTTCGCCTTCATCTTTGCACTGGCGTTGCCTTTTCTGGCTCCGAATCTGCTGGTGCTGGCCTTGGCCCTGGCGGTCATGGGGGCCGCCAACGGCGCAATGGACGTAGCCATGAACGCGCAGGGTGTCACCGTAGAACGGGCTTTGGCTCGTCCGGTCATGAGTCGCTTTCACGCTTATTTCAGCCTCGGGAGTGTCACGGGCGCGCTGCTGGGCACCGTGTTGGTGGGCCGTGTGCCTATGCTGACGCACGCGCTGATCGTGGTGGCGGCGGCTGCCTTGGCCGCATTTTGGGCAGGCCGGCGGCTGCTGCCCGATCAAATTGTGGCCACTTCACCTAGCCCTGCTGGACAAGACCAGGTCTCACCGTCCGGCAAGAATAACGCACACAGCGGCCCCCGCTTTAGCTCCGCCGTTGTATTGCTAGGCACACTCTGCTTTTTGGGCATGCTCTCGGAAGGCGCGAATTACGATTGGGCGGCCCTGTATTTCCGCGATACCCTGGGCTTGGCGGGTGGCAGCGCAACGTGGGGCTACACAGCCTTCGTGATCGCCATGACACTGGGCCGCTGGTTCGGCGACATTGTCCGTACCCGCTTAGGAGACGAACGCACGGTGCGGGGCGGCGCACTCCTGACGGCAGGCGGCTTGGCCCTAGCACTGTTGGTGCGTGACCCTTGGCTGGCAACTTTGGGGTTTGCGCTGTCTGGCTTGGGTCTCAGCAACGTGGTTCCTGTGATGTACGGCACCGCTGGGCATGCGTTGGCGGGGCACGGAATCGCGCAAGTAGCGACTATCGGTTACGCCGGATTCTTGCTGGGACCACCCGCGATCGGATTTGTCGCGCAGCATGTCGGCTTACCCGCCGCTCTGGGAATTGCTTTGGCCGGAGCAGTCATCATCGCTGTCTTCGGCGGACAAGCTTTCGCACTGGTGCGGAAAAAGGCAATGCCACCTAGCTGAATTGGTTGAAATTAATTTGTACATCGGGTGTAAGAATCGGGGATTGAACAGGGGCGTGGCAGCACAAGTGGAGTCCAGTTTGGCTAGCACTGTACCCTCCCGATTCGCAAGCCACGCCCAATACCCGGTGTTCGGCAACATGCTACGCTCCCCGGCATGAATACCGACCAGTACCGCGTTAA
>NZ_CP097149.1:1267500-1360000 GCF_023370075.1 Deinococcus sp. QL22 | reverse complement strand
GACCAAGCCCTCAAGGCTTGGGCCTTGGCCAACCTAACTCAGGGCCAGCCTGCCATCCCTTTTATTCCCGGCCTGATCGATTGGGTGTTGACCTTTAATACCGGCGCGGCGTGGAGCCTGTTCAGCGGCTCGGCGCTTCCGCTGGCGATTGGGCGCTTGCTGATCGGCCTGGGCATTCTGGGCTACCTGACTTTCCGGCCCCAAACCCGCTTCGTGACTGTGGTACTGAGCCTGATTTCTGCCGGAGCTATTGGCAACGCCATAGACGGCATTCGTCAGGGCAAAGTGACGGATATGATTCACTCGCCTGCCCTGAGTGCCGTGACCCGCGCCGTGAATGCAGGCGATTTTCCTATTTTTAATATTGCCGATAGCTGCGTGGTCGGCGGTACTCTGCTGCTGCTGATCGCCAGCTTTGTGAATGACCGCAAACCGAAGTTGTAGTAAATAGGCTGTGGCAGATAGGGGATAGAAACAGACCAACAAAAGGCCGCTGCCCCCATCCAGAACGGACAGAGGCAGCGGTTGGTCTTGCTTAGCTTAGATCAGGCTGCGGCGGCACTTGGTGCAAACGCGCACGCGCAGGCTGATACCCGCACGGGTGACGGTGAGGGGTTGCAGGTTAGGCACCTGACGGGTTTTGGAAACACCGGTGACTTTACGGCCTACGCCGCCTGCCGCACGGGCCTTACCACGGCGCACCACAGAGTTGACGACAATCGGCCCTTTGCCGCACATTTCGCATACTTTTGACATGTTGGTCTCTCCCTTCTTGAGTCTGATTCCGCTGCACTGCCCGCAGGCCGCGCCCCATTTTGGAGCGTCTGCCACGCCGGGCGGGAACAGACAAGCCTTACGAATGTAGCACATTCAAAATGGGCAAGATAAGTCCCGCACAGACCCAGTGACGAATCTTAAAGGTGAGGCATTGAGACGCAGGCATGAAAAAACCGGACACCACTGGGATGCCCGGTTAGTAGAGAAGAAAGGTGTTAGCGCAGAACCTTGAGAGCCTTGAGAATGGCGATCAGCACGACGCTACCGACCACGCCCCAGATGATGCTCCAGATGGTAAAGCCACTGCCTGCAACCCCGGCTCCGCCAATGTTCAGCATGTTACCGAAGACGAACTGAGCGATGATGCTGCCCACGATACCGATCAAGATGTTTGCCACTGCGCCCTGCTGGGCATTGGTCTTCATGATGAGACTTGCGAGCCAACCGCAGAGGGCACCTACCAGAATAGTGATGATCCAACCCATGATTCTTACCTCCTGGACGTTGAGTTTCAACGATGCTTGCTTCTGAGGTGAAGCGCGTTGTGGGATGAGCATGAGACGCACGCCCCCCCATCAGTGTAGTGAAGCACACCTTCTCAAGACTGGCCCAACATGGGGTAAGCACCAGCGAAACCGCTGATCAAGCTGGGCTATGCAAAGGGCGACCAGCAAGCTCATCTCTGACTTCAAGCTGATGTTCCGGCGGGATAGAAGGCCGCCAATCAGGGGCAAGGCCCGTCTTGTCTTGCCCCCCCGACCACGCCGGGGCAACTGCACCGCTAGCATAGGCAGACTTGATTCGCCCGCCTACTGTGTTGCCCAACAGGGTTGCTACCAGGGGTGCGGCGGCGCGGAGGACACGATCCCTATGCCCGGACTACTAGAACGCTACCGAGACTTTTTGCCCATCACCGACAAGACGCCTGCCCTGAGCCTGCACGAGGGCAGCACGCCCCTGATTCACGCGCCCGCCCTGAGCAAACTGCTGGATATAGAGCTGTTCCTGAAATACGAGGGACTGAATCCCACCGGCAGCTTTAAAGACCGGGGCATGGTGATGGCGGTTGCCAAGGCGGTAGAGGACGGCGCGGACACTGTGATTTGCGCCAGCACGGGCAATACCAGCGCCGCCGCCGCCGCCTACGCCGCCCGCAGTGGCCTGCGCTGCATCGTGCTGATTCCCGACGGCAACATTGCACTGGGCAAACTGGCGCAGGCGGTAGCTTATGGGGCGCAGATCGTAGCGATCAACGGCAACTTCGACGCCGCCCTGAGTTTGGTGCAGCAGATCAGCCGGGAACACCCGATTGCCCTCGTGAACAGCGTGAACCCCTACCGCCTTCAGGGCCAGAAAACGGCTGCCTTTGAAATCGTGGACGAGCTGGGCGCGGCTCCCGATATTCTGGCCCTGCCTGTGGGCAACGCCGGAAACATCAGCGCGTACTGGATGGGCTTCCGCGAGTACCGCACACGGGGCATCACCGACACCTTGCCCAGAATGTGGGGCTTTCAGGCGGCGGGGGCGGCTCCTCTGGCGCGTGGGCTGGAACGGGTGGACAACCCCGAAACGCTGGCAACGGCCATCCGAATTGGTGCGCCTGCCAGCGCCCACCTTGCCAAAGCAGCAGTCAGCGAAAGCGGCGGCCTGTTCGACATGGCCACCGACGACGAAATCATGGACGCCTACTTTCAGATTGCCCGCGAAGGCGTGTTCTGCGAGCCTGCCAGCGCTACCCCCGTTGCAGGCCTGTTGAAGCTGCACACTGCCGGAAAACTGAAGCCGGGATCGCGTGTGGTAGCGGTGCTGACAGGCAACGGACTGAAAGACCCCAACAACGCGATGCGGAACATGGCCGCGCCTGTGGCGGTGGGAGCCGACATGCAGAGCGTGCTGGCGACTATTCTTTAGGGATGTGGGACGTGGAGTGTGGGATGTGGGAAAGCAGAAAGCTGGATCGTGGATCGTGGCTCATGGGCTGGAATGCTGAATATCTGGTAGTGCTCTTGTTGAGAGCTGGATGACGGCGTTTACCGTTCGTGCGCCGGCCAGCAGCGCCAATCTGGGGCCGGGCTTCGATAGCCTCGGCCTGAGCGTGCCGCTGTACACCACGTTGCGCGTGACGCCGCAGAGCGTGACCAAAGTGGTGCCGATGGGCGCGGGACTGGACGGCACGCCGCACGACGAGAGCAACTACGTGTACAAGGCCATGCTCCTGGCCGCCAAACGTGCGGGCCAGCCCTTGCCACACGCCCGCATAGAAATCGAGTCCGATGTGCCGCTGGCACGGGGCTTGGGCAGCAGCGCCGCCGCCTTGGTGGCCGGAATCGTGGCGGGCAACGAACTGCTGGGCACTCCTCTGACCCCAGAAGTTGTGCTGGATGTGGCCGCGCGGGAAGAAGGCCACCCCGACAACGTGGCTCCGGCGCTGTTTGGCGGCATCGTGGTGGCGACACTGGACAAGTTGGGCACGCATTATGTGCGCCTGGATCCGCCCGCACACTTGGCCGTTACGGTCTTAATTCCTGACTTTGAGCTGTCGACGAGCAAGGCCCGCGCCGTGTTGCCCAAGGAATACAGCCGCGCCGACGCTGTTCACGCGCTGTCTCATGCGGCGTTGCTGGCGGCGGCCCTGAGCGTGGGCCGACTGGATCTGCTGCGCCACGCCATGCAGGACTACATTCACCAGATCTGGCGAGCGCCCCTCGTGCCCGGCCTCAGCGATATTTTGGAAGAAGCGCACAAGCACGGCGCACTGGGAGCCGCCTTGAGTGGTGCGGGGCCAACCGTGCTGTGCTTCCACGACACCCGCGAGGACACGGCGCGGCTGCACACTTACCTGCATACGGTGATGGCTAAAAACGGCCTGACTGGAACGGTGCTTGATTTGCCGATTGACGCGGTGGGCACGGTGATCGAACGGCATTAGGAGCGTGGAGTGTGGGACGTGGATCGTGGGGCAAACGCCAAACCACGATCCACGTTCTACGATTTACCCATTGTTTAATGCTCTATCCGTACCTGCGGCAACAACCGGTCTAACCACGCGGGAAGCCACCAGTTCCACTTTCCGGCAATTTTGAGGAAGGCAGGAACCAACACCAGTCTGACCAACGTGGCGTCCAGCAGCACGGCCACCGCCAGCCCCAGGCCGATACTTTTATTGGCGACCACGCGCCCCACGATGAAAGCGCAGAACACGATAAACATGATGATGGCCGCACTGGTGATGATCCGGGCCGTGCGCCCCACCGCCAGCACCACCGCCTCGTCGTTGGAATGGCCGCGTAGCACTTCTTCCTGCACCCGTGAGAGCAAAAAGATTTCGTAATCCATGCTGAGGCCGAACAGCACGGCAAACAGCAGCAGCGGTAGGCTGGAATCCAGCACGCCCACATCCTGCGGAATGCCCAGATAAGAGGCCAGGAAGCCGTCCTGCACGATCAGCGTGACCACTCCATAGGCGGCGGCCACCGTGAGGGCGTTCATCAGGATGCTTTTGAGGGGAATGAGCAGGCTGCGGAAGGCTACCATCAGCAGCAAAAAGGTGGCGATAAATACCCCCGCGATGACGGTGGGCAGCGCCCCGGTGATGGCCTGACTGAATTCCCGCTCGCCCACAGGAGCGCCGCCCAGTGTGTAGCGGTAACCGCTGGCGTCCAGCGTGCGGCGAATCTGGGTTTCAAAGGCGTCTATGCGGTCTGCCCGCAGCGCCGTATCGGGAATGACCGTGACGCGCAACAGTTGGCGGTCAGTGCTGAACGAACGCCGGGTGAGCGCGGTCACGGCAGCGATAGCGTCTGTACCACCCGACGCGCTATTGGTCAGGTCAGCAGCGGTCAGGAAGGGACTCAGGACAGTTGCCACCCCCGGCAAGCCCCGCAAGTCGGCCACCACTGCCCGGAACTTGCCCCGGTCTTCGGAGTCGTAGCGCCCGCCATTTTCAAGAATGACCTCAAACTGGCTGAGCAGCCCACCCGCACCCAGCGTCCGAACATCCGAGAGCGCGTCGCGGCTTTCGACTCCCGGCGTCAGGCCCCATGCGCCCGCGTAGCCTGTTTTCATGTTCAGGGCAGGCAGCGCCAGCAGGAGCAGGAATGCGGTGCTGAGGATGACGCCGAGGAAGGGGCGGGCGGTGACGCGGCGGGCAAAGGCCGTCCAGGCTTCGGAGGCCGCGCTGCTCTGTGCCCACGGAAATTTGAGGATGCGGGGGCTATTCACCCGCTCGCCCAGTAAGGCCAGCATAGCGGGGAGGGCGGTGAGACTCGCCAGAACCGTGAGCAGCACGGCCAGCACCCCGCCGAGGCCCATGCTGCGAACGAAGGCCAGCGGCGGCAAGATCAGGCCCGCCATCGCAATTGCGACCGTGACGCCGCTGAAGGCCACACTGCGCCCCGCTGTCAGCACGGTGCGGGCCGCCGCCGCCCGCGAATCGCCGTCTAGGGCCAATTCTTCGCGGAAGCGGTTGACCATCAGCAGGGCGTAATCGATGCCCGCGCCCAGGCCGATCAGCGTGATGATGCTCTGGGCAAACGTGCTGACTTCCATGACCCGCGTGAGGCCGAACAGACAGGCCATAGCCACCGTGATACTCAGCACGCCCACCACCAACGGCAGCCCCGTCGCCACCAGCGCCCCGAACACCAGCAGCAGCACTAGAGCGGTCAGGGGCAGGGCGGCGAACTCGCTGCGTTTGGTATCGCTTTCGGCAAAGGCGGTGAAATCGTCGGCAATGGCTTGCCCACCCGTAATGCGGATGCTGAGGCCAGGGCCGGACGCTCCCACCTGAGATGCTTCCACCTTGGCCGCGTACTCGCGCACCCGCCCCAGCGTTTCGGTGGCTCCTTCTTCGAGCGGAATCTGCGCCACCGTGAGGGCCAATACGCCGTCTTCGGCCCGCGTGGGCAGCGTGGTCTGAGCATCCTGGCGCAGCACCCGCGTCACGCCCTGCACGCCCTCTAGCCCCCGCACGAATTGGTCGTAGGCGGCCTTGCCCTGCGGCGTATCCAGTGGCGGCGTGCTGCGCGTGACCAGCAACACCGTATTGGTGTCCAGCTCTCCAAACCGTTCGCGCAGAATGTTGATGACGCGGCGGCCATCGGAGTCTTGCAGGCTGCCGGGATTGGCCGAAAGTGCGCCGGGAGCGCGGGCCGCGAAGGGCACCGACAGCAGCGCCGCCAAACCCCAGAGGGCCAGCACCAGCCAGGGCCGCCGGGTGACAAACAGGGAGAAGGAACGCATGAAACCCGAGTAGAGCATGGGGGGCGAGTTTGGACGTGACGGAAGGGCTACAGGTAGGGCAGTCCAAGGGTCTAGGGTCGAAGGGTCTGAGAAAGGGCAATTGCTCAGCTCCGTTCGACTCCTCTCTAGAACAATTCGTCTAGCAGGCGGTAATAAGCCAGCTTCTCCGGGTCTACCCACTCGCGCCCGTAAGCCTCCAGAAAGGCTTCGGCGTGGGCGGCGTTCAGATTGTATTTGAGGCTGCGGTGGGCCAACGCCAAGTCAGCGTGTCGGTCGGCCAGCCCGGCGCGGCCCACGTCCACAAAACCTTCTACCCATTCGCCGTTCAGGATCAGGTTGGGCAAACACGGGTCGCCGTGCGTCACCACGATGTCTTCGGCGGCGGGGCGGGTGCGGGCTAACTCGTTGAAAATGCTGATGGCGCTGCGGCCTAGGCGTTCCTCGTCGAAGTCGGTTTCATCTACCGCGCCCGCTTCTACCTGTTCGCGGGCCAGCCGTAACGTGACTGGCAGAGTCATGGAAAAGGGGCAATCCCTGACGGGCAGGGCGTGAAGTTCGCGCAGGGCACGGGCCAGCAGATTCACCACGCGCTCGGGGTGCAGCAGGGCGTCGGGGTGGCTCATGGGGATTCCGGGCAGGCGCGACGTGGCCAGGAATTCGTGTGTGGCACTCACTTCAAAGCCGATCAGCGCAGGCACGGGCACACGCCCCGTCAGCCAGCGCAGCCGCTCGCGCTCCTGCTGCAAGGTACTGGCCGGGTGGCCGCCGCGCTCCTGTACCTTCAGCACATATTTTTGGGACTTCCACACGCCCGCGCCACTTTGGCCCTCGGTCACGGCTTCCCAGCGGCCAGCGGGCAGGACACGGCGCAGGGCGTCGGGCAGAGTGGGGAACGGGTCGGACATGGGGAAAGGATAGAGGGTGAGGGCGGGAGAGGGAATCAAGCTCGCGGTTGTGAACACTCCGGCCCTGTACACTGCGGGCGTGAAGGTTGGCTTATTGGAATCGCGTGCGGCGCGTCTGTCGGGGTACTGGGCGGCGTACCTTAAGGAACTCGGGGTCGAGAGAGCCGTCTCTGACCTGACCGACGCCGAAGCTTTGGCATTGGGGCAAGAAAGCTTGCCGGGAGAACCCGTGCAGGTGCAACTGGCATTGGGGCGCATTCTGGCGCTGGGACGGGTAGACGCGGTGCTGGTGCCGCAGAGTGCGCCCGTCGCCAACGACGCCTGGGGCGAGGCACTGACCGAACTGCTCTCGCGGCGCATCAGCAGTTTGCCTCCACTGATGCCCATTCCCGACGGCGGCCCCACGCTGGAAACCGTTGCCACTGAGATTGGCCTGAAACTGGCCCAGAATCCGGGCGGAATGCGGCTGGCCCTGGAGCGGGTCAAGCCCAAATCGCGCGGCGCACGCGAGGATATGCCGCCGCTGGCGATGGCGTCACGGGTCACAGTGGCCGTGATCGGGCCGCGCTCGCTGCTGGCCGAAGACATTCTGGCGGGCGGCTTGGCTCCGGCGCTGGATGACCTTGGCCTGCACGCCGTCTTTTCTTCCGAGTTGCCTGTGGCGCAGGTGCTGGCGCGGGCCGTGCGGATGGAAGACACCGGGCAGATTCCGGCGGGCGAGCGGGAACTGTTTGGCGCGGCGTCGCTGTTGTCGGGCAAAAGTGCCGTGCGGGGCGTGATTTTTGTGGCCCCGGCACGTGACGCTGCCCACCGCGCCGCCCTGACCCGCGCCGCCGCCCGGATGCACGCGCCCACGCTGCTGATCGATCTGGACGCCGGGCAAACCGAGTGGCCCGAACTGGAAGCCTTCAGGGACAGGATTACGCTGGGCGCGGCGGCACGGCCCGCGAATGGCATCTCAGAAATCAACACGGGAGACGAATCCGCATGAACATCTGGCGCTGGCTGACCACCCCTGACCCCGAACCCGGTTTTACTCGCGGCAAAATCGTTAAACTGACGGTGCGTGTGTTTCTGTTTGCCATCTTCGCCACGCTAGTAGGCGGACTGCTGCGGGCCGTGGGGCTGGGGCCGTATCTGGATACGTGGTGGGGAACGCTGATTTTCGTGCTGCTGCTGTATGTCCCGCTGGCCCGTTATCTGATGGTAGATACTTTTGCACCCAGCCGGGTTGGCGGGGGCCGATTGGGCGCGGGCAGCAAAGCGCCTGTAAACAAGGCAGGCCAAACCAGCGCCGAACGCCGCAAGGAACGCAACCGCTATGCCGGAGTACGCAAGAGTGCGCCAAAGGGTGGCCGCCGCTAAAGTCTGACAGTCCTTATTTACACTGACAGTTTCAGCCCCGCCGAGCATGAGCAATCATGCGGCAGGGTTGTCGTTTTGGTGAGGTTTTGATGCGGGCGGGCCGGGTTGGTGCAAACTATTGGACACCATGCCCGCTGCCTCCTCTCCCCCATCCGGCCCCCAGTTGGCTGACTCTGACTTAGCGGCCCCCACGCTAGAGCAGACGCGCAAGGCCCGCCCCGGTATCGAGTGGGCGTCCGAGCGGATATTCCGGCCTGTGGCACAGCGTTTAATCGGCCCGTTTGCCCGCCGGGGTGTGAATCCGGCCCATCTGGTGCTGTTTCATACGGCGTTGGGATTGTATGTGGCCCATTCCATTCGGCGTGGAGGACGGCTGACCCCTGCGCTCCTGCTTCAGGTCAAGACTGTGCTGGACAACTTGGACGGCCAACTGGCCCGCGCCACCGGACAGACCACCGAAACGGGGCGTTATCTGGACACCGAAATGGATCTGGTGGTGAACGTGGCGCTGAATGTGGCGCTGGTGGGCCGCTGGGGAATCCCGCTGACGCTGCTGCAAAGCCTGATTCTGACCGTGGATTACCTGTGGGAACGCGATTACCGCGCCGCACGGGGCGAAGAATTCCGGGCTTCTCCTGCCCAGAGTACAGACAACCCGCAGGTATTGGCCGCCCTGAAGGCCGTGTACGCCGCCTATTTCGTGCCGCAGGAGAAGCTGTTGGGAACGGTATTTGAGCGCCGCCTGACCTCCGTCACTGGCCCCGCTCCAACCCAAACCCAGCGGGTCGCCTACACGCCACAACTGATCACTGGAGTTGCCGCCAATTTGGGCCTGAGTACGCAATTGCTGGCGCTGGGAGCGTGCCTGTTGTTGGGCAAACCACGACTGTATGCCGCCAGTTTACCTGTTCAAGCGGCGGTGTTGTTGGGGGCGCAACTGTGGCGGGAAGGGCAGGTAGAAAGATCGGCAAAACCTAGATCGTAGAACGTGGAACACGCCAAACCACGAGCTCTAATCCTTACCCCTCTTCCAACGGATACGTTTGCGCCGCCCGCACCGCCAGCACGATCAGGTGGGTATAGAAGGCCGTGACTCCGGCAAAGACCAGCCAGCCAGGAAAGTTGCCGATGTCGGCCAGAGACAAGGCGTCGGGAAATTCCAGCGTCCAGCCTTTGGGTTGACTGAGGTCTAATTTGGCAAACCACGCGAACAGCACCGCCGTGTAAATCCACAGGTAATTGCGGTTCAGCCGCCAGCCCAGCGCGTCGGCACGGGTCATGGGACTGCGGGGTTTGCTCAGTTCGGCCAGAAGCAACTGATGCCAGCCCGTATCCACTTTGTCGCCCAACATGGCCGGATAAAAAAACCGTTCCATAATCCGCACCCGGTGGTGGGCAATCTCGAAACTGCGAAAGCGCCTCGCCTCCAAGCGCAGGAAGAAATAGTTCATAAACATGGCAAACAGGAAGGTAGCGTGGCTGTTGTTGGGATCACCCAGGGCAAACGAGGCGAGGCCCGCCGTAGTGACGACTGACCAATTGGTGGTCATATCGAGGCGCTGGCGGTAGGCCGTCATTTTGCCCACTTCGGCGCGGTACAGGTGAATCAGGGCGTTGGCGGTGTTGGTGCTGTAACTCGCTTCGGTCAGGGCGCTGCCCAGCATGGCCCCCGGCCCGCCGCCAGAGCCGGGCATCAGGCCGTGACCATAGGCGAGGAAAGGTTCATATGCTCAGGGTAGCGCAGTGGGATCAACAAATACCTCACCCACAGGCGCAAAACGGCGCGTTTCTGAGTGAGCTATTTGGGGTCACCTGAGTTCAGCGTTCCAGGGATTCTTGGCTGGGTTCACGTTCCATCAGTGGGAGTCTGTGCGGCCAGCATTAGAACTGCTGAACCACGCCCGCACACCCAGGACGACGTGAAACACGTGCAGAAATATCAATCCCAGAACCATCCAAGACAGGCTGACAGGCAAGAGGGGCAGCAACAACGCCGCGCCCGCCGTGACAATTCTCAGGGGCACAATGGTTCGCGCCGGGATTAAAGTTCCGCCTTCCAGCGTGTGTTCCAGGCCCGCGCAGGCCAGATAAAACAGGGCAAAGCCGCCCGCCAGCAACCAGCGCACGCCGATGTCGACGCTCTGGGCATCCGGCCCTTCTCCATGCGGGGCAATGGCGTGCTGAATCATTGCGCCCATCATGGTGATGCCGATCACCAGGGGAAGATGCAGATAAGACCAAGTGATGAACTTCCGGCGGTTGTGCGAATCGGGTTCCAGCCGCCCGATATAGTCGAAATAGACCCACCACAGCCCAAACCCCAGAATGAACCCGAGGACGAACCGCAGCAAAATGACGGCATTGAGCTGCTCGGCATCAGCCAGACCGTTGACGATTCCCACCAGATTTTCACCCAGGACGATAATGACGAACAGACCAAAACGTTCCGGCAACTTGCGGGCCGCCGCAGGAAAAGCCTTGTGCTGATCCTTGAGGGTCAGCATGGGCGTCACCAAGTCGATGAACAATCCGGCACCCTTGAGCGCCAGCGCCAGCGGCCCACCCACAAAGGCGGCGACGACCCATAGCACGATGCTGATGCTGAAATTTCTGACATATACGTCTGTGATGACGCGGGTTTGCGGATTGTGCCGCCCCGCCCGCCACCACATGAAGGTAATGATGGCCCGTGCAAAAGCGTAAGACAGGGCGAAACCGGTGGCCGTTTTGCTGAAGCCGTATTCTGCCGTAGCTGCAATCGCTGCCACCGACAGCATTTGCAGAAAGGTAAAGGCCCGGAAACTGAGGTCGAAGGTTTCAAAGCGTTCATTGTAATAAGCGATAGACAGCCACACCCACCACACCGGAATGAACAGCAATACAAATTCGGTAAATGTTTTCAGGTCGGGATGCTCGGCCAGATGGTGTGCCAGCCGCGCAATAACTACCACAAAAATCAGATCGTAAAACAGTTCGAGCCAGGTGACCCGCTTGGCGTCGCTGCTGGGGTCATGCAGTTGGGGCTTTTGCCACCAGAGTCTAAAATTGCTTTGCATAAATTCTCACATCATCAGAATCTCATCTGAACGTGTGGTTGTCTGGGTGCCAAGTAGGGTTTGGACTTGGGGGACGAATTACGGCTCCAGCACGAACTCCATCAGATCGCTGAGTTTGCAGGTGGCCAACCCCACCATGCGGTCTGCGCCGCCGTAATAGAGCCAGACTTCATCGCCGACCACCGGATTGGCGCACGAGAACACCACGTTGGGCACATCGCCCCGGATTTCCCACGTTTCGGTGGGTTCCATAATGAAGTCGGCAGGGCGGCGCAGCACTTTGGACGGGTCTTCTAGGTCGAGCAACGCGGCAGACAGGCGGTACACATGGCGCTGATCGTAGGCGTGATACAGCACCAACCAGCCGTGCGGGGTTTCTATGGGTACGCCGCCCGCGCCGACGCGCTTTTCGTCCCAGCCAGCCAATTCGGGGCGCGGGGCCATAATTTCGCGGTGGTCTGTCCAGTTCAGCAGGTCGTCGGAATACGCAATCCAGATGCTGGGCGGGCGGCGGTGAAACATCACGTATCGCCCGCCGATCTTGCGCGGAAACAGCACATGGTCTTTGTTGTCCTCGCCGCGAATAACCGGGCCGAGCCGCTCCCACAAAATCAGGTTATGCGAGCGGGCGAGGCAGGGCATGATGCCGAGCGGAGAATAGGCGGTGTAGGCCATATAAAAACACTGGTCGTTCTCGTGCCACGTCACACGCGGGTCTTCTACCCCACGCGATTCGTAGGGCTCCCGCGGGGCCAAGACAGGCCGCTCCAACTTATTCCACGTCAGACCGTCAGAGGACACCGCGTAGCCGATGCTGGACACGAAATCTATCCCCTGTGCCCGGTAATGCATGTGGAACAGGCCCCCGTGCTGCAAGACGGCGGCGTTGAAGACGTTCATGGCTTCCCACGCATTGAGGGGACTGGGGCGCAGTACGGGACTCTGTGGATGACGCTGAAGCAGGAAGCGGTGGCCGTCATCGGCCCGCAGGGTGGCGACGGCATCGAAGACTCCGGCGGGTGGGGGGGTGTGGGTCATGGAGATTCCTTTGGGGAGGACGTCTAATGGTCTAGGGCCTAGGGGTCTAAGCACATCTGAAATATCAGTCATTAAAGCCTACTGGAATGCACAGCGCACAGCTCAGAGCTAGAGCGCCTCAACCACTCCCCTACTTCAGAAATGGATTGGTGCGCCGCTCGAAGCCGATGGTGGTGGCTGGCCCGTGCCCCGGATAAACGGCGGCCTCGTCGGGCAGGGTCAGGAGTTCCTGCGCGATACCCGCCAACAGTTGGGCATGGTTGCCGCCAGGCAAGTCGGTGCGGCCAATGCTGCCGCGAAACAGGGTGTCTCCGGCGACGACAACAGACTTTGCCCCATCCACGAACACCACATGGCCGGGCGCGTGTCCGGGCACTTCGCGGGCCGTGAGGGTCAGGTCGCCCGCCGTAAAGGTCTGCCCCTGCGTTATCCCATGCTCGGGCGCTTCCGGCTGGATAAACGGCAAATTCCAGCGGGCTGCACTCGCCGCGCCCAGCTGGTAAATCGGCAGATCGGCGGGATGCAGATACACGGGCACCTTCAGAACCTCGCGCATGGGCTGCACCGCCCCAATGTGGTCAAAATGCGCGTGGGTGAGCAAAATTCCGCGCACGGTCACGCCGGAAGCCCGCACCCATGCCCATACCTTGTCGGCCTCATCGCCGGGATCGAACAGGAAGCCTTCATTCTGCGTTCCGGCGACTATCACAGCGTTTTCTTGCAGGGGGCCAGTCGCCAGTGTCCACACTTGGGTAGAACCGTGAAGTTGGGGTTGGGTGTGCGGGCGGGTCATGGGGGGAGTGTACTGGGGGAAGGCGGGGTTGGGTTGGAAGGTGAACCCGCTCTATGCCAACCCGAACGCATCCCGCAATCCCAGCACGAACACCTGAAAGCTGAGGCTGGGGCTGGCGTAGGCTTCCAGCGCGGCTTGCAGGGCGTCTAGCGCAGTGTCGGCACGGGCACGCTGGGCGGGGGGGCGGGGCTGCCACACAAAGCGCAACGCCTCAGGATGCCACGCCGGGTCAAAGCGTTTTTCCAGGCGTTCGGCAGCTTCTAGGGCGGTCAGGAGGCCCGTGCCGATGGCTTCTTCCAGTTCGCGGGCATCGGCCAAAGCACTCCGCACCGTGTCCGGGTCGGCCAGCACTCCGGCGCGTCCTGCGGCGAAGGCCACCAGTTCGGGGTCAGGATCGTGGCCTGCTTTGGCTAAGGCAAACGCCACCGCTTGGTCAGGCGCGGGCGAGACGCTCAGGCGGGCGCTGCGGCTGGCAATCGTGGGCAGCACGGCCCGCGCATCTTCGGCCAAGAACACGAACATGGCCCCGTGCGGCGGTTCTTCCACCAGTTTCAGCAGGGCGTTTCCGGCGGTGGTGCCCAGATATTCCGCGCCGCTCACGATGACCACGCGCCGCCTGAAGGTGGGCTGGACTTCCAAGAACTCGTAGACGTGAATGTCGTATTCGTTCTTATCGTCTCGGCTGTCCAGAATCGCCCCAATCGGAATAATTTTGCGCCGCGCCGTTTTGCCCGTGCTGGTGGTGGCTCGGGGCTCTACGGTCAGCACATCGGGGTGCGTGCCTGCCGCCAACGTGCGGCAAGACGGGCATTGCCCACACGCCTCGCCCGACATGCCGCGAATGCCGGAGCAGTTGAACTGTGCGGCTACCGCCCACGCCACCGCCAATTTACCTACCCGCGCTGGCCCGGTCAGCAGCAGGGCATTGCCCCCAAACAGCCCGGTCTGCTCCAGCAAAGGCCCATGCAGCAGCGCCGCCTGCGCCGTCAGCGGGCCAATAGCCAGAACTGTCGGCTCCATTTCAGCCGATTTTTTTGATGTTTTCCCAGTCGCCACTACCCACGTCCTCTGTGTTTCTAACGTACTTGCCTCTAGCCTACTTGCCTATAGCCAGCCGCGCCGCCAACACCTGCGGCAAGCCCGCATTCAGCGCCGCTTCCTGTGCGCGCCCAATGTTGTAGGCCACCCGGAACACCTCGAAATGGCCGCGCACCGAGTCGAAAATGGCGTAGCTGGCTCTGGGGTTGCCGTCGCGGGGCTGGCCCACGCTGCCCGGATTCAGGATCACGCGGGCGCTGGGCGGCACCATATAACTGCCCCCCTCCTGAAACGCCTGATGCTTGATCCACTCGCCCACCGGGGCGTTCAGGGTGGCGTAGACACTGGGCGCGTGCGTGTGGCCCACGAATCCCAGCCGCCCCTGCCACTGCTGAAAAGCGTCACGGGCCGCTGTGACCGAATCGGTGTAATCGTCCAGGCTCACTGGCGTGCCGTGGCGGTAGCGTGCGCCCACATCGGGGTCGTCTATGCCGTCGCGCCACGTCCGCACCCACGCCACGTCTCGCTCAGAGAGGCGCTCCAGTTGCCATAAGAGGGCCTGAGACACGATGCTCTCTTTGATCTCGCGGCGGCCCTCAGCGTAATCCAGCAGCATCTGATCGTGGTTGCCCATGACGCACACGGCGTCCAGATCACGCAGGGTATCCAGCACTTCGCGGGGGTGGGGGCCGTAGCCCAGCGCGTCGCCAAGGTGGATGACCTGCTCGTGCCGCTTGGATTCGGCATCGCTCAAAACCGCTTCCAGAGCTGTCTGGTTGGCGTGAATGTCAGAAAGCAGCAGGAGCCGCACCCGGCCATGATACGCGCCTGAACTGTCAGGGGATGAAGATATTCTGTACAGAGAGTCAGCTTTGGGGACAGCCAGCGAGCAAGAATCCCTGGGGCTGAGCTATCACCCTCTTCTAGGGGAAGACTCCAGGATTTTATTGAACACCCTGACATTTACTTTCATCTTACCGCTATGCTGGCTGAGTGACATCCGGTTCCAATTCCTCTGCGACCTCCCAACAAGCCGAAGAACTGCTGGCCCTGCTGACACTCCGGTTTACGCCGCAGTTGGGATCACGCCGCATAGAAAACCTGTGCCAACGCTTTGGCAGTGCGTGGGCCGCCCTGAACGCGCCCCTGACGGAACTGCGCCACACACCGGGACTGGATGCCAAATCGCTGGCAGGCATAGGAACCGCCAAACCCGCGCAACAGGCCGAAGCCGAACTGGGGAAACTGGAGCGCGAAGGCGTGACCCTGCTGGGCCGGGGCTTGCCGGGCTATCCGGCAGCGTTGGATTCGCTGGGCGACCCGCCCGCCGTACTGTGGGTGCTGGGGCCGCTGCCCGACTTGCCCACCGTGCCGCGTGCGGTTGGTGTGGTGGGAACCCGCGCCGCCAGCCCGCATGCATTGGCCCTGACCCGCAAAATCGCCGCCGATCTGGCCCGCTCCGATGTGACCGTGATTAGTGGCCTGGCACGCGGTATAGACACCGCCGCCCACAGTGCCAGCACCGAGGCGGGTGGCCTGAGCATCGGCATTCTGGGCAGCGCCGTGAACATGATCTATCCACACGAAAACACTGCGCTGGCCCAAAAGCTGACACTGATTTCCGAATATCCGCTGGGCACCGGGCCAGCCACGCACCACTTCCCCATCAGAAACAGGCTGATCGCGGCGCTGAGTGCGGCCACATTAGTGGTAGAAGGCGAGTGGAAATCGGGTTCCCTGATTACGGCCACACACGCGCTGGAATGTGGCCGCACTGTGTTTGCTGTACCCGGACTGGCAGGCGATCCCCGCGCCGCTGGCCCCCACCGCCTGATCCGTGACGGAGCCGTGCTGACCGAAAACGTGCAGGACATCCTGAACGAGATGGGCTGGGGACAGGCCCGCACCGCGCCGCTGCCCGACCTGCCGCCCGATCAAGCACGCGTGCTGGCCGCGCTAAACGCCCCTTCTACCTTAGACAGCTTGCAAGCCAGCACAGGCCTGGGCCTCTCGGAACTGCAAACCGCGCTGGTGATGCTGCAACTGCAGGGGATGGCCGAGGAAGTGGGGGGACGCTGGGTGCGGCGGTAGAAGCAGGCCGCTATTCTATTCGTGTTGAGGCCCATAATCCTTTTCCACGTCCACACGCGGCGGCCCGGGCAAGGCCACGCCTTCCTGGGCAGGATCGAGCAGGGTGGGCAGCACGTCTTTCAGGCCAACGGTCAGGCGACCTGCCTCACCACGCACGCCCACACCCAATGGATCGAGGATCAGGCTCCAGCCCCCCTCCGCCCAAGTCACCCCGGTCTCCAGCTGTTCCCCACGTGCCAGGCTCGCGGTTTCCAGATCGTCCAGGCGCACCCGCACCCGCCCCGCCGTGAACCGAATCTTCATGGCGCAGAGTGTAGCGCCGTGGCATTCTGCGGGCATGACAACAACCCAGAAGGTTCTGGTCTTGGGCGGCACTCGTTTTGTCGGGCGGCACATCGTAGAAGCACTCCTGGCAGCGGGTCATACGGTCACAGTGCTAACACGCGGTCAGTCCCCGGATGAATTGCCCGACCACGTGGAACGTTTGCAAGGCGACCGAGAACAGGGCGCGGCGGGCTTGCACGCTCTGGCGGGCCGCACTTGGGATGCCTGTATAGATGTCAGTGGCTACACGCCCGCCGCAGTTCGGGCCAGTACCGAGGCTTTGGCGGCCAGCGTGAGGCGCTATGTTTTCGTCAGCACAGTCAGTGTGTATGCCGAACAGAACCGTCACCCTGTCCGCGAAACCGATCCCCTGTTGCCCGCCGCCCCGGAAGACCTGACCGAAGTAACGGGCGAAAGTTACGGCCCCCTCAAAGTCACCTGTGAACGGATCGTGCAGGACGTGTTCGCAGACCGTGCCACCATCCTGCGCCCACAAATTGTGGCTGGCCCCTTCGACCATACCGCCCGCTACCCGTACTGGCCGGACCGGGCCGCACAGTCTCGGCAGGACGGCCTGCCCATGCTGGCTCCGGGCAACGGCTCCGACCATATGCAGGCCATAGATGCGCGGGACTTTGGACGCTTTGCCGTGCGGGTGCTAGAAGACGGCACACCCGGCATCTTCAACGTGGCTGGCCCGCGCCTGACCTGGGCCCAATTCATGACTGCCATTGGCGCAGAGTCGGTGCATTGGGTAGACGCCGCCACACTGGAAGCTCAGGGTATCGGCTGGCGCGACCTCCCGCTCTATCTGGCCGATGACAGCGAGCAGGGCGGCCTGATGGATGTAGACGCCACCCGTGCCCTGGCCGCTGGTCTGACCCTGACCGACCCGGCCACAACCGCACAGGACACGCGGGTGTGGAGTGCGGGTCAGCAGACGGTATATGCGCTGACCTCGGAGCGGGAAGCCAAAGCTCTAAAGACGAAAAACGCCATGTAGGACAGAATTTCCTGATGACCACAGCTTGGTTCTGCATCATTCATTTAAAACCTGTATCACTTCTTCGACAGCGCTGCACTAGACCTTAGAACGCCCCGCCTACTCTCTGGGCAACAGGGAAGCCGAGACCGGCCCCTGAACCCCGGAGGAACACCATGAAGAACCTGAAACTGCCTGCCCTGACCGCCGCCCTGCTGCTGACCACTGCCTTTACCGTTGCTCAGGCTCAAACAGGGCAACAGAGCCTCAACGCCAACAACGACGCGGCCACCCTCTACTTTTTGGTTGATACTGGGCGAGCTGGAGCAGTCGATTTATTCGTAGACGGCCAGAAAGTAGTTGCACAAGCTTTGGCTACAGATGCAGCTACCCTCCTCAACCTCACACCCGGCAGCCACAACATTATGGTCAAAACGGCTTATGACGGTCTGGTGGTCACTCAAGGCAGTATCAATTTGGCCGCCAATCAATCGTATGCTCTTGGATTTCAAAACAATGACGGCGCAACAGATTATACCTTAGCATTTTTCAGCGGAAATCATAGTATTCAACAGTTGATCAACGGTGATTGACGCTACAAAATAATATTCAAGACGCCGCCTGCTGTTCAAACTAGCAGGCGGCTTTTGTTGTATTCCGGTCTCAAGGTCAAACTTGTATTTAATCATCAAGTCAAACCCAAAAAACCGCTGCGGCGCCGTGACCACAGAAACGGGAGTGGTATGCTGGCCTGACATGGGTTGGGTCAAGACGACACCAAGCCAACGCAGGACAGAAGGGGGGTGTGCTTTATTTCGCAGGAAATCTGGGCGGACGTGCTGGGGTACGTCCGCAAAAACATCTCCGAAGTCGAGTATCACACCTGGTTCGCCCCGGTCAAAAATTTGGGCGTGCAGGAGGGGTCGCTGGTACTCGGTGTCAGGAATAGTTTCGCGCAGGAGTGGTTTCGCAAACACTATTTAGACCTGCTGGAAGACGCGCTCCGTAGTCTGGGGGCGCAAAATCCAGCCGTGAGTTTTCAGGTGCTGCCCGCCGTGCAGGAAGCCATGTTCATGCCGCAAGACCCGCCGCCACCGCCCGGCCCGCCCATGCGCTCTCCTTCGCCCGCACCCTTTGAGAACCGCAAAAGCCTGAATCCCAAATACACCTTTGAAAATTTCGTGGTGGGGCCGAACAATAATCTGGCCCATGCAGCGGCGTTGGCGGTGGCCGAATCTCCCGGCAAGGCCTACAATCCCCTCTTTATCTACGGAGATGTGGGCTTGGGTAAAACCCACTTGATGCATGCGGTGGGCCACTACATGATGGAACGCTTTCCGGGGAAGCGAATCGAGTATGTTTCGACGGAAAGCTTTACCAATGATCTGATTAATGCTATTCGTGACGACAAAATGACTCTGTTTCGCAACAGATACCGTTCGGTGGATTTGTTGCTGGTCGATGATATTCAATTTCTGGCAGGCAAAGAACGAACGCAAGAAGAGTTTTTTCACACGTTCAATGCTCTGTATGAAAATCATAAGCAAATCATCCTGAGTTCAGATCGGCCACCTAGAGACATTCAAACGCTAGAAGGCCGCCTCAGAAGCCGCTTTGAATGGGGTCTGATCACTGATATTCAATCGCCAGAATTTGAGACTCGTGTGGCGATCTTGAAGATGAATGCGGAACATAATCGCATCGATATCCCGCAAGATGTGCTGGAATTGATTGCCCGACAAGTTACGAGTAACATCCGTGAACTGGAAGGCGCACTGATGCGCGTCGTGGCCTTCAGCAGCCTAAATAATGTGCCATTTTCGCGTGCGGTGGCGGCCAAAGCCCTAAGCAATGTCTTTACACCACAAGAAGTTAAAGTCGAGATGATTGACGTACTCCGGCAAGTGGCCGCGCACTTCAACATGCCGCAGGACGTGGTACGCGGGGCAGGACGTGTGCGGGAGGTCGTGGTACCACGTCAAGTCGCCATGTATCTGATTCGGGAACTCACCAGTCATTCCCTCCCCGAAATCGGCCAATTTTTTGGGCGCGATCACTCCACGGTGATGCACGCCGTGAGCAAAGTCACGGAGCAAATGGGGAAAGATACAGAACTGACCGCCTCGGTTTCGAGTTTGCGAAGGCGAATGCAGGGCTTGGATGAGGAAGAAAATGAGGCATAATAGGGCAATCGTTTTACGCGCAGGTCTGAATAAGTTCCATACAGCGTTCCAAAACCGTGTGCGGAGTTTCACAAGCTGTGGATAACCCTGTGGATAACCTGTGGATAAGTGCCATTTTTCTGTGGATAAAATTGTGGATAACCCTGGGTCAATTGAGGCCTGTGGATAAGTGCCATTTTTGTCCACAGGTTATCCACAGGCAAGTGCCACTTATCCACAATTTTATCCACAGGATGAACTTGCGCCCAGCGCTCGCCTAAACCACTTTTCCACAGTTTCCACAGGCCCTATTACTACTACTACTATCTTTTTATTTATATAAAGACAGATAAAAGATAGAAACATCCATGAGGGAGTAAGCCCAATTCTCTCCCCTCTCCATTCCTGCCCAGAGGTCACCCATCATGAGAGCGCATGTCACCAAAAAAATCTTGAGCGAAGGTCTAGGGCTTCTTGAGCGTGTGATCCCGAGCCGCAGCAGCAACCCCCTCCTCACTTCGTTGAAAGTCGAAGCCACAGAAGCAGGTCTGACGCTCAGCGGCACGAATCTGGAAATTGACCTGTCCTGCTTTGTGCCTGCGGAAGTTCAAAAACCGCAAAACTTTGTCATCCCAGCCCACCTGTTTGCCCAGATCGTCCGCAGCTTGGGCGGCGAACTCGTGGAACTGGAATTGACTGGGAATGAGCTTGCCGTACGTGCTGGCGGCTCGAATTTCAAACTACAAACCGGCGATCTGGAAGCCTACCCGCCCCTGTCGTTCCCCACTCAGGCCGACGTGAGTTTGGACGCCGGGGAACTTTCGCGGGCCTTTGGCAGCGTGCGATACGCCGCCAGCAACGAAGCTTTTCAGGCGGTCTTCCGGGGCATCAAGCTGGAACACCGGGGCGAAACGGCGCGGGTGGTGGCTTCTGACGGCTACCGCGTTGCAATTCGGGACTTTCCGGCCAGCGGCGACGGCAAGAATCTGATCGTGCCCGCCCGCAGCGCCGACGAACTGATTCGCGTGCTGAAGGACGGCGAGGCCCGATTTACCTACGGCGAAGGCATGCTGACCGTGACCACAGACCGCGTCCGAATGAATCTGAAACTCCTCGACGGTGACTTCCCCGACTACGAGCGGGTGATTCCCAAGGACATCCGCTTGCAGGTCACGCTACCTGCGACCGCTCTCAAAGACGCCGTGAATCGTGTGGCCGTGCTGGCCGACAAAAATGCCAATAATCGGGTGGAATTTCAGGTGTCTCAGGGCAAGCTGCTGCTGGCTGCCGAGGGCGACTATGGCCGTGCCCAAGACACCTTGGATGTCGTGCAGGGCGGCACCGAACCCGCTATGAGTCTGGCCTTCAATGCCCGACACGTCCTTGATGCCCTCGGCCCGATTGAGGGCGACGCCGAGCTTTTGTTCAGCGGCTCCACAAGCCCCGCCATCTTCCGCGCAAGTGGTGGAGGCGGCTACATGGCAGTCATGGTCACGCTGCGCGTCTAAGGGGCCAGTGAGGGGCGGCACGGGCATCTGCAGAGACCACTGACCAACTCGATTTCTGTTTTCTGAGATATTCCCCGACAGTTTTCACCGAATGCCAACACGGGTTACCACGTTAGACCGGGTGCATCCACACCTGACACGGGGCGCTTATAGTGTTCGAAGTACACCTAGCGCCCCGCCATTTTGGGATGCGGCGGGATGCGGGTTGAATCCAGATTTGAGACCAAGAAACACCCGGAGGAACGCATGAACATCGAAAAAGTGATGGCCCGTGAAGTGCTGGATTCGCGTGGGAACCCCACCGTAGAGGCCGAAGTTCATCTCGACAGCGGTTATGTGGGCCGCGCCATCGTGCCCAGTGGGGCCAGTACCGGCACGCACGAGGCGCTGGAGCTCCGCGACGGGGGAAGCCGTTACGGGGGCAAGGGCGTGCAGAAGGCCGTCCAGAACGTGAACGAGGCTTTGGGGCCAGCCGTTGTGGGCCTTGACGCCAGCGATCAGGCCGCCATCGACGCCGCTATGCTTGACCTCGACGGGACGCCCAACAAGGGCCGCTTGGGGGGCAACGCGGTGTTGGCCGTCAGCCTCGCCACGGCCCGCGCCGCCGCCGCGGAACTCGATATTCCGCTGTACCGCTACCTCGGTGGCAGTAACGCCAAAACGCTGCCTGTGCCCATGATGAACCTGATCAACGGCGGCGCACATGCCGACAACTCCGTGGATTTTCAGGAGTTCATGGTCATGCCTGTGGGCGCGCCGTCCTTCCGTGAGGCGCTGCGCTACGGCGCCGAGACCTTCCACGCGCTGAAAAAAGTGTTGAGCGCACGCGGTTACAACACCAACGTCGGCGATGAGGGCGGCTTTGCCCCTGACCTGAAGAGCAACGAGGAAGCCCTCAGTGTGCTGCTGGAAGCCATCGAGAAGGCGGGCTACGAACCCGGCAAGGACATCGTGATCGCGCTCGATCCTGCCGTGACCGAGCTGTACAAAGACGGCAATTACCACCTTGAAAGCGAAGGCCGCGTGCTGTCTACCGCCGAGATGGTGGATTTTTGGGCCGACTGGGCCGCCCGTTACCCTATTTTGTCTATCGAAGACGGCCTGGCCGAGGACGATTGGGACGGCTGGCGCTTGCTGACCCAAAAAATCGGCGACAAGGTGCAGCTCGTGGGCGACGACCTGTTCGTGACCAACCCCGAACGCCTTCAGCGCGGCATCAATACGGGCGTGGGCAACGCCATTCTGGTGAAGGTGAACCAGATCGGCAGCCTGACCGAGTCCATGGACGCCATCGAACTCGCCAAGCGCAACCGCTACGGCACCATCATCAGCCACCGCAGCGGCGAATCCGAAGATGCATTCATTGCTGATCTGGCCGTCGCCACCAATGCCGGACAGATCAAGACCGGCAGCGCCAGCCGCTCTGACCGCATCGCCAAATACAACCAACTGCTGCGAATTGAAGATGGCCTGGGCGACCGCGCCGTGTTCCTTGGCCGCAAAGCCCTGCGCTAGGCCCCGCGTTGGCCCGAAGCAGGTGGGCGGTGGGGCCATGACCCTGATCCGCCCATTTGTGCGACAGGACTTGGAATCCCTTCCACAGCAGTTCAAGCCGATCAGACTCTCTCCAAAGCAGGTACACCCATGAAGCATTTTGACCGCGCCACCAAAATTGTTGCCACCATCGGCCCCGCCAGCCGCAGCCCCGAGGTCTTGGGCCGCATGATTGACGCGGGCCTGAACGTGGTTCGTATGAATTTCAGTCACGGCGATCCTGATGACCACCGTCAGACCTTCGAGATGGTTCGCAAATTGGCTGCCGAAAAAGGCGTGAGCATTGGCATCCTGCAAGATCTTCAGGGGCCGAAGATTCGCGTGGCCCGCTTTGCGGAAGGCGCGGTCACGCTGGTCAAGGGCCAGAAGTTCATCATCACAATGGATGACGATGTGGAAGGCAACGCCGAGCGCGTGGGCACGACCTACAAGGGCCTGGCCCAAGACGTGCACCCCGGTATGGCCCTGCTGCTCGACGACGGCAACATGGCCCTGCGCGTTGATGGCGTGCGTGGCAACGACGTGCAGACCACTGTGGTCGTGGGCGGCGTCCTGAAAAACAATAAGGGCATCAACGTGCCCGAAGCCGACCTGTCTGTGCCCGCGCTGTCTGATAAGGACGTGCAGGACATGGAATTTGGCGCACAACTTGGTGTGGATTGGGTGGCTCTCAGCTTCGTTCGCAGCCGCGACGATCTGCTGCTGGCCCGCCACTACCTGTCGCGCTTTGGCAGCCGCGCCAAACTGATGGCCAAGATTGAGAAGCCGCAGGCCGTAGACCGCTTCGAGGACATCCTGAAAGAAGTGGACGGCATCATGGTGGCCCGGGGCGACCTCGGCGTAGAAATGCGTGCAGAACAGGTGCCCACCATCCAGAAGCGCATCATTCGGATGTGCCGTGAAGCAGGCAAGCCCGTGATTACGGCCACGCAAATGCTCGAAAGTATGATCAGCCTGCCTCGCCCTACCCGCGCCGAAGCGTCGGACGTGGCCAACGCCATTTACGACGGCACGGACGCCGTGATGTTGTCTGCCGAGTCGGCAGCAGGCATGTACCCGGTAGAATCGGTGGCGATGATGGACAGAATTGCTCGCGAGGCTGAAGGGAGCGAGCACTACCTGATGTTGCAGCGTCAACTGGTGGTAGACACCGAACTGGCGCAGGATTCTATCGCTTACGCCGCCTGTACCATCGGTGAAAAACTGGATTCGCCCGCCATCGTGACCTTTACCAGCACGGGCGGCGCGGCGGCCCGCATTGCCAAGAACCGGCCCCCACTGGCGATTTTGGCCCTCACTCCCAACATCCAGACGCGTGACCAGTTGGCGTTGTCCTGGGGCGTCGTGCCTATGCTCAGCGAAGACCCCCGCGACACCGACGACATGGTACGCATTGCCAATGACGAGCTTAAAAAGAGCGGTCTGGCCGATGTGGGCGACCGCTACGTGATTACGGCGGGCGTCCCGTTCGGCGTGCGCGGCACCACCAACATGCTGCGCGTAGAGCGGTTGCGCGAAGAGGACATGAGCGACCGAGTCTAACCATAAATTTGTCCTGGCCGACCCCACCGCCAAATGTGATGGGGCGGTCAGCTTTTTATCCACAGGGACGCGGTTTATCCACATGCTCCCTGTGGATAACTCTTGGGTACAACTTGAGGTTTTTGCGCTTTGGCACGTTATCCACAGCCGCCAGGGGTTGTCCACACCTTCCTGTGCATAACTTTGCCCCTACAGCGCCAAATCCAACGATTTGGGAGTCAGACAGGCAAGACGCTGTGCGGCCCATGAAGGCCCGGTGAAGACAATTTTGGTCTAAGCCTCAGCAATCACTCTGGCAAAGCGGTCTTTGCCCTTCTGGATGACCGCGCCGCCCTCAGGGAGTTCGATGCTGGTCTGCGCTTCGGCCACCGTTTCGCCGTTTACCCTGATACCCCGGTTCCCAATCAGTTTGCGGGCCGCGCCGTTGCTGGGTTCCAGTCCGGCCAATACCACCAGACGGGCCAAACTGTAACGCCCTTCCGGGTTGCGCTCGGCGGCAGGAATGCTGACGGTGGGAATGTTTTCGGGAATGCCACCTTTCGCCACCGATTTAAAACGCTCCTCGGCGGCCTCCAGGTCTGCGCCCGGATGCAGCGACGCCACCACTTCGCGGGCCAGTTCGCGGTGCGCGGCCACCGGATGCCCGGCCAACAGTTCGGCTACCCGCTCGGCGCTCAAATCCGTCAGCAGTGTGAAGTAGTTGCCCACCAGCGGATCGGGCACTTTCATCAGCTTGGCGAACATCAGGTGCGGTTCGTCGGTCAGGCCGATGTAGTTGTCCAGACTCTTGGACATTTTCTCGGTGCCGTCCAGCCCTACCAGCAACGGCAGGGTCATCACGACCTGGGGTTCCTGCGCGTAGTCGCGTTGCAAGGCGCGGCCCACGAGGTTATTAAACAACTGATCGGTGCCGCCCAGTTCCACGTCGGCCACCAGCGCCACCGAATCGTAGCCCTGCGTCAGCGGGTACAGCAGTTCGTGCATCTGAATGGGCGTGCCAGATTGGAGGCGCTTGGTAAAATCGTCGCGCTCCAGAATGCGGGCCACGGTGTAACGGCTGGCGAGCCGGATCACGTCGGCGTAACCCATCGGCTCCAGCCACTCACCGTTAAAACGAACCTCCAGCACGTCCGGGTCGTCGCGCAGGATCAGGCGGCACTGCTCCAGGTAGCTGGTCGCATTGGCGCGGGTTTCTTCCAGCGTCAGCGGTGGGCGGGTCTTGGATTTGCCGCTGGGGTCGCCAATCATGGCCGTAAAATCGCCGATCAGCATGATGACCTTGTGGCCCAAGTCCTGAAACTGGCGCATTTTGCGGAGAATCACGGCGTGCCCCAGGTGCAGGTCAGGGCGAGTCGGATCGGCCCCCAGTTTTACGCGCAACGGCCGGCCCTCTGCCTGCGCCTGTGCCAGCTTGCGCCGCAGATCGTCTTCGGATACGAGGTCGACCACGCCGCGCTTCAGCAGCTCAATTTGTTCGTCTATGGGCAAGTTTCGTTGAATGTCAGTCATGGGAACTCCTTCTAGCTCAGAGAGGTCAGAAAAAGGCGGCGTGCCCCTACTCGCACGCCGCCTGCCGGAACCGTTCTGCCTTCGCTTACGCCAGACGCCCCGACTTGCGGCGGGGTGAATAGAGCGGGCGCGGGAACGTCATAGAGGCAGGGTAGCACAGCCCCGTATGGCAGCCCCGCCCCGGTCTACCGCCTGTGTTTTCACACCTATGCCCTCAAGACAGCCTGTACACCCCCAAAACAGCGCAGCCCCCGCCGGAAACAGGCGGGGGGCGCGGGTTAAGACTGAGGTTGGGTCAGGAGTTGCCCCTCAGCATCCAAGGAGAACTGTGATCCTCCGGGTTGGGGAATAAGTGCACCGATGGCACTTCCATTCCGGTAACAGCATAATATGATACAGACAGAATCTTGTCAACAGATATGTGAATATATCCTTAGTCACAAATACACCGGGTAGTCTGAGAGGCTGCTGAGTGCGCAAAGCTTGAGCCCGGGTTACCGTATAGCGCTGCGCTAAGCCAAGTGGCGTATTCTCTAACTTGGCCTTCCAGTCTTCTCTGGTGCAGCATGTGCCTATGTCAGAGTCACTGCAATTGCCCACCCACACGCTATTCACGCTACGTCACTTCCAGAACGCCGATGCTAGGGCGGTGGCTGAACTCGTGACAGACGGCGTGCGCGGGCATTGGACTTATAACGTCGACCAGTTCCGAGAAGACGTGCAACCAGACCGCCTGCGTTGGGTGGCCGAGCGAAGTGGCCGCGTGGTAGCAACTGCCCGCCTCGCGCCGTTCGGCTCCGGTGCACCGGACGCCTTGCGACTGGATATGACAGGCGACGGCGCGGCATTCACGCCGCTGTATCTGGCCTTGCTGGGCCGTCTGCCCGCTGGATTCACGCGCCTGCTGGGCGTGACCCGCGAAGATTGGCCGGAGAAGATGGGCTTTTTTGGGGCGGCAGGATTCCGCAACGCCTGGCAATCGTGGGGCGCACATCTGGACTTGGCGGGCTTCAAGTTTGCCCCCTATCAACCGTTGGAAGAACGCCTGTTTTTAGACGGCTATGAAGTGGAACGCTTGGGGAAAGATGCCCCCGATTCCGACTGGGCCGCCCTGCACGCCCTCTACGAGTAGGGCAGTGCCGACGCTCCACGCAACCCCACCACCACACCGGACGTGCTAAATGCCGCCGAACTGCGCGAGATGTTGCAGCGTGAAGAAGTGGCGTTCGTGGTGCGCTGGCGCGGGGAAATTGTCGCCAGCACCCGCCTCACGCCACACAGTGCAGAAGTGGAGACTGAACACACCGTCACACACGCGGCCCACCGTTCTCGCGGCCTCGCCACCCTGGTCAAGGCCCGTGCTCTGGCTTGGGCCAAAGCGGATGGATTCTCTTCTGCCGGAACGGGGGGCACAGTGCTGAATCTGCCCATGTTGCGGGTGAATGCCCGCCTCGGTTACGTGCCTGAAGCCATGTGGGCAACATGGGAACTTGGATTGTTGGGGCTGGTCTAAAGGTAGAGGGTGTGAGGGTCTAAGAACTGCTTATAACTCTGGTTTACTCGCTCCTGTACAGCATGTGGCCGTATTCTGCGCCGCTGAAGGTCAGGCCGTGTGCGGGCACGTTTGCACCTGCGCGGGCGCGTTGGCCGCCCTGCAAAATGTCGGCAGTCTGGGCAGGCGTCAGGTGGCCTTGTCCGGCCAGCAGCAGTGTCCCCACCAGACCGCGCACCATATGGCGCAGGAAACTCTCGCCCTGCACATGAATCTCCCAAATCTCGCCTACCCTCCTCACTTCCAGCATTCGTAATTCCCGCACGGTATGGCGGTCTTCACGGGTGGCGAAGGCGGCGAAATCGTGGGTGCCGATCAGGGCGGCGGCGGCAGCGTTCATGGCCTCTGCATCCAGTTGCCCCAACACGTGTAGGGCGCGGTCTGCCCACAGCGGGTGCCGTTGCTGGGCCGTCCAGAGGCGGTAAATGTAGGCGCGGCCCGTGCAGCCGAAGCGGGCATGAAACCCGGTGGGGGCGGGTAGGGCATCCAGCACGGCCAAATCTGGAGGTAGGTGGGCATTCAGGGCGCGGGCCAAGCGCTCCGGCGCAAGCTGAAAGCTGTCTGGCACATCTATGTGGGCAGGCATGGCGTCGGCATGAACGCCTGCATCGGTGCGCCCCGCTGCCACTGGACGCGCCGCCCCACCTGCGCCCAGCCGCTCAAAAGCCTCATGCAAGGTGTCCTGCACGGTGCGGGTCTGGGGTTGCGACTGCCAGCCCGCGAACCCTGCGCCGTGATAGGCCACCGTGAGGCGCAGGCGAATAAACCCGGCAGGCGGAGCAAACAGCGGCGGGGCGTCGATAAGGGCAAGATCGGCAGACACGGCATCAACGGACACAGGCGCAGGCTAGCGGATAGAAGGGGACTGGGAAACGGCTCTCAGCTTATTTGGCCGCCAGATCGTTATCCTGTGGCTTGTGAATCTTTTCCACCGGGTTTTGCGGGCCGTCCGCCTGACCGCTTTTGCCACTCTGATCGGTGCCTCTGTGCTGGGGAGCGTGTCGCTGGCGGCCACCTACCGCGTCAAGCCGGGCGATACGCTGTCGGGCATTGCGGTGCGGGCGGGCCTGACGGTAGCGCAGTTGCGGGCGGCCAATCCTGCCCTGCGCGACGCCAATTCGGTTCAGGCGGGCCGGGTGCTGAGCCTGCCAGGGCGCGTGTTGCCTGCCACCCGGTACCGCGTCAAGGCAGGCGAGAATCTGACCTTCATCGCTCAGCGGGTGGGCCTGACCCTGACACAGTTGGTGCGGGCCAATCCCAAATACGCGGGCGGAAAACCCGTGTGGGTAGGCGCAATTATTCAGATTCCGGCCCGCACGGTGGCCGCACGCACAGCCACCGCCGCTACTGTGCGCCCCGCCGCGATCCGGGTCAATCCTGTTTTGCCGGCATCATCCGGCGCTTGGCTGTGGCCGGTGGCTGGGTACCGCAACGTCAGCAGCGATTACGGTTCCCGCGTGCTAGACGGCGTGCGTGAGATGCACTACGGCATAGATATAGTGGCTCCCACTGGAACCTTGGTGCGGGCGGCCCGCAGCGGGCGGGTGCTGGAATCTCGGCCCGATTTTGACCGGGGCTGGGGCTGGACGGTGGTTCTTCAGCATCCTGATGGGTGGATCACCCGCTACGCCCACCTAAGTGCCAACCTGGCCAAACAGGGCGAACTGGTTACGCGTGGGCAACCGATTGGGCGGGTAGGAAACACAGGCCGGTCTACAGGGCCGCATCTGCATTTTGGAACCTACCTGCGCTGGAATCCACGCGATCCGCTGAGTTTGTACTGAGCGCAGGCGGTGATAGCGTGAAAGGCTTCACCGAAGTTTGGCGTCGTTTCTTTGGCCCCCGGACTCTTGACCTCTAGACGCCGCTTTGCCTGCTCTCAGTTCTATCCGCTGAAGTGTCCTTCTTTGGCCTGCTTCTTTGTTTGTTGCTCTACAAAATGCTGATCGGTCAGGCGGTGCAACGTTCGGCGTTCGGCGACCCAACCGGTGTGGGGAAGGTGCGGCAAAAACAGTCCCGGCGCGGCGGCCACTGCGCTAGGGCGCTGAATATCCAATGCCACGGGAATCAGCAGCGTATAGGTGGGGTAGCGTTTGGGGCCCCCCACGCGCACGGCGTCCGCGCCAAAGTGGGTGCGGAGTTCAGCCAGAGCTTGCCGGAAGAGGGCCAGCGTCAGTTTGGGCGGCAAATCGGGAAACAAATCCAGTTCAGCCTGCATGCGGGTCACTTCGCCCTGCAAAGTCAGGTAGGCGATCAGGAGGGGGGTTTCGGGCCAGCGCAGAGGCACGGCCTGACCGCCCCGGCGCAGGGTAGCCTGACCTAGAGTGTCCAGCGTCCAGCCTGACGAGACCTCTGCTGACGCTGATTCACGCCGATTCGCGGCTCCATATGCCTGCTCTGCCCAACTGCTCAGGTCAGGTTCCAAGGCCGCCAATTGCATCAGTGTGGTCAGTTCTGCCAGGTCGGGGGCCAGCAGATACGGTGCGCTCAGACCTATCAGAGCGGGCAACGCTTCCCGCAAGCTGTCGAGTGCTTCTGGCACACGGTGTTGGCGGTACAGCAGGTCGGCGCGGTGCAGACTGATCCTGACCCGAAGCGGTGGCGGCAAGCTGTCGGGCACACTCAGGGCCGCGTCCAGGTCGCGCAGGGCGGCGCAGTCGTGGTGTTGGCGGCGAAGCAGGATTCCCCGGCAGGCCCAGTCACGCGGTCCAGTGGGACGGGGAAACAGAGGATAAGCGTGCATGGCAGCCAAGGCGGCGCGGTGTGCGCCCAGTACGCTCAGGCATTCGGCCAGGGCAAAGGCACAGGTGCGGCGCAAATCTACCCGCTCTACGGCCTCCAGAGCGTCGGCCAGTTCGGCTAGTGTGCCCACGTTGCCGTGATGTTGCAGCGCGGCCAATGCTCTGAGCGCCCGCGCATCCGGGCCGACCGTACCGGGCGTCGGTGTTGGGCGATTCTCTTCGGATGCCTTGTCGGCACAGACCACCTCAGAAGTGACCAGTGCCCATTCGGCGATCCAAACATCAGCCCAAATTTCTACCCAGGCATCCGCTGGAAGTGCGGGGTCTGCCTTGCCCTGTGCTGTGAGGGCCGCCTGAAGTGCCCGCCCTGCCTGCGCCGCCTCGCCTGCCTCACGCAGTCCCCGTGCCAACGCCAGCCAGAGGTGCGGGGCCAACGGAGAGGGCACTCTGGTCGCTAGCTGCACGCACTGAAAGGCCCGCTGCCAGTTGATCTGCTGGGGCCGGGTTCCGGCTTCACGCAGCGCTGCCCAAGCCTGCGCACAGGCCAAGGCCACGCCCGCCAGGTCATCGCCGCCCAGGCTCTGATGGGTCAAGTGGTTCAGGGCCGCTGTCTCAAGTCGCCCGGCAGAGGCTTCTAGCCCCAGGAGCGCGTAAATATGCCCCAGGGTGGCCCGCGCCCAAAGATCGCCGCCCGCGTTGGCCCGCGCCATCGGCCAGAGTGCTTGCTGTATTCGGCCCGCTCCCAGCAATCTGAGGGCCTGTACACGCCAGTTGGACGCCCACTGAATCACCGCAGGCGACACAGGAACATCGTCAAACTCAGTGGCAGAGGGGAAGGAGGACACGGTATGAACCGTAGCCTAGCGCGTCTGAAGGATGAAGAGAGCCGTAATTGACAGGTCAGTCCCCCATTTGGGTGAGGAGAACCTGAGCCGCTAGCATAGGCTGATGCCCGCTGCTGAGCCTGCCGCCCTATTCCCCGTTCAGGTGCAGTATGTCGAAGCCCGCGATAACGGCGACGGCCTGGTGGCTACGGCCCTCAGCGCCCATCTGCACACGTTGCAGTCCCAACCCGGATTCTTGGGCGCAGAATTGCTGGTTAGTCCCGCCCAACCGGGATTGCTGCTGATTGCCAGCCGGTGGGCTTGCCCCGCGCCCCAGCTTGCGCTACCTGCCGGGGCCAAATCGTGGGTGTTCGAGGTGCAGGAATCGCGGGGTGCCGTGAGCAGTGAATAGTCAGTGGTGAGTGAGAACTGCGTGGTGGCCAATTGATGCGTGCTTTTCCAGATCACACACCCATCCTCAGTTGTGCGTCATCTCCAGCGGAATCACCCACGCCGTAAATTCTTCGTCAGTGACGTAACCCAGTGCCACTGCCGCTTCGCGCAGGCTGCTGCCTTCCTTGTGCGCTTTTTTGGCAATGGCAGCGGCCTTGTCGTACCCGATGTGCTTGTTCAGCGCCGTGACCTGCATCAGGTTGATGCTCAGGTTTTCTTCAATCTTGGCGAGGTTCGGCTCTATGCCCACCGCGCAGTTGTCGTTGAAGGCGAGGCTGGCATCGGCAATCAGGCGAATGCTTTCCAGCACGGCGTGAACCATCACGGGCTTGAACACGTTCAGTTGAAAATTGCCCTGACTGCCCGCAAAGGCCACCGTCGCGTCGTTGCCAAACACGCGGGTCGCCACCATCGTCAGCGCCTCGCTCTGGGTCGGGTTCACCTTGCCGGGCATGATGCTGGAGCCGGGTTCGTTTTCGGGAATCACAATTTCGCCGATGCCGTTGCGGGGGCCACTGGCAAGCCAGCGCACGTCGTTCGCCATTTTCATCAGTGCGCCTGCCAGAGTGCGCAACGCCGCCGAGGTCTGCACCAGCGCGTCGTGGGCGCTCAGGGCTGCAAATTTGTTCTCTGCCGAGCGGAAGGGGAAGCCCGTTTCTGCCTCATATTTCTGCGCGGCCAGGTCGCCAAATTTGGGGTGCGCGTTCAGGCCTGTGCCGACTGCCGTACCGCCGATGGCAAGGTCGTATAGGCCCGCTTCGGCGTGTTTCACTTCGGCCAATGCGTAGTCCAGTTGGGCCACCCAGCCGCCGATTTCCTGGCCCAGCGTGATGGGCGTGGCGTCTTGCAGGTGCGTGCGCCCCACCTTCACCAGTCCGGCGTGTTGCCCGGCTTTGGCGTGCAGGGTGCCGCGCAATTTGCCCACGCTGCCGTACAGGCGGTGGTTCAGTTCCAGCACCACGGCGATGTGCATGGCGGTGGGAAAGGTGTCGTTGCTGCTCTGGCCCCGGTTCACGTGGTCGTTAGGATGGACGGGCGCTTTGCTGCCCAGCACGCCGCCCGCCAGTTCTATGGCGCGGTTGGAAATCACCTCGTTGGCGTTCATGTTGCTCTGGGTGCCGCTTCCGGTCTGAAACACCACCAGCGGAAAATGGCTGTCCAGCGTGCCCGCGATCACTTCATCGGCGGCCCGCACGATCAGATCGGCCACATCCTGCGGCAATTCGCCCAGGTCGGCATTGGCCTGCGCTGCGCCCTTTTTCAAAATCCCCAATGCCTGAATAACGGGTCGGCCCCACACGAACGTATCGCGCCCGATCGGGAAATTGTGAATGCTGCGCTCGGTCTGTGCGCCCCAATACCGGTCAGAGGCGACTTCCAGCTTGCCCATCGTGTCGGACTCGGTGCGGGTTGAAGGTTGGCGGGTGTCGGTCATGCGCTCAGTTTAACGGTGAGTGGCAAACAGTGGGCAGAACAGAGCCGCCGTTCCTAAACCCCTCGGCCCTTAGACGCCCTGCCTTACGGTCTGCTCTCCTCTCCCCTGCCAGAATGGGCGGCATGAGTGGTCTGATAGATGTGGCAATCGTGGGCGCTGGCCCGGTGGGACTCGCGGCAGCTATCGCCTGCAAACGGGCTGGCCTGAGTTACGTGGTGCTGGAAAAGGGCTGCGTGGTCAACGCCATTTTTGAGTACCCCACCTACATGACGTTTTTTACCACCGCCCCTGAACTGGAAATCGGCAATCATCCGATGGTGACGGGCCACGACAAGCCGGATCGCCGCGACGCCCTGATGTACTACCGCCTTGTGACGCAGCGCGAGGAATTGAACGTGGAGCAGTACACCACCGTGACCGAGATTCACGCGGCCCCGGCAGGCTTCACGCTGGAAATCGAGGCACGGGACGGCACCCCCGGCGTGGTGGAAGCGCGGCGCGTGATCGTGGCGACGGGCTACTACGACAATCCCCTGCACCTCGGCATTCCCGGCGAGGACGGCGACAACGTGTCGCACTATTACACCGAGGCGCACCCGTTTATGGGCCTCAACGTGACCGTAATCGGTGCGGGCAACAGCGCCGCCGACGCCGCCCTTGATCTGTGGCGCGGCGGGGCGAAGGTGACGATGGTGGTGCGTGCGCCCGAACTCAAATCCACCATCAAATATTGGGTACGCCCTGACCTGGAGAACCGGATCAAGGAAGGCAGCATCGCCGCACATTTCAACTCACGGGTGGTCGAAATCCTGCCTGACATGGCACGAATCGAGCGGGCCGATGGCAGCACGTTTGAACTCCCCACCCATTTCACTTTTGCCCTGACCGGCTACCGTCCCGACCTCAGTTTTCTGGACGGTTTGAATCTGGCGCAGCACCCAGACGCCTGCTTGGTCATGTCAGATGCGTACGAAAGCAGCACGCCGGGCCTGTTCGTGGTAGGTAGCGCGGGCTTTGCAGGCAAGACCAATCAGGTATTTATTGAAAACGGACGGCATCATGCGGTGGCAGCGGTGGCCGAGATTGGCCGGCAACTGGAAAACTCAGCCTTGGTCACTCGCTAAACGGCCTGACAGCACGCCCGTCTTCACGTTCACGCGCTTCACAATTCAGTCTGGAGCGCGTGAAATACTGCCGAGCATGAAGGGTCAATCGAGGCGTGTAGGAACATGGACTGTGCTGATGAGTGCGGTATTGGGTGCGGCACTCTTGGGCGGCGCGGTGGCGCAGACGGCAGCGCAGATAGATACACCGCCCATTGCTGTGCCGCCTGTGGCGCAACCCACGCCGACGCCGCCCGCTGCACCCGCGCCAATCGTGATTCCGGTGTTGCCTCTGCCGCCCACGCCTCCCGGTGTTACGCCGCCTGCTCCTCCACCTATACCCGTTCCACCTGTAGAAGTGCCCCCAGAAGTCGTGCCGCCCGCACCACCCACAGAGCCGATGCCGGAGCCTGTGCCGACTCCGCCCGCCGACCCTGCCCAGCCCGCACCCACGCCCCCGGAACCCAGCGTGAAGGTCACGCCCCCCCGCACCGCGCCGCTGCTGATCACGGTGCGTGCCGAGTGGCCTGCGCTGGTCGACGGCAAAAAAACCACGTTGCCCTTCACCCGTACCCTGACTGTTTCCGCTGCGCGGGTGACCCAGTTGCGGCAGCGTGGGGGCAGCATCAGTGCTTCCCTGGAAGCCGACCTGAAGAAATTTGTGGCCGATCTGCCCTCCAAACCTGAAAATGCCCGCTTTGAAGAGCTGTGGGACGGCTGGTCTATCGTGCAGCGCAACGGCCTGATCATCAATATGGACAAGACCCGCGCCAGCATCGAAACAGTGTTGAAAAACCCGCAGGGCGTGCAGGCCAGCGTGATCGTGTCTGGACAGGTAGCCCCGGAGCGCACGCTGAATTTCTTTGTCTCACGCGGGATTACGCAGCACTTGGGCACCGGCGAAACCAACTACTACGGCAGCAGCCCAGCCCGTGTCACCAATATTCACGTCGGCGCGTCGCGCTTCAAAGACCGCCTGATCGAGGGCAAGGTCTTCTCGTTCAATCAGGCCGTAGGCGCGATCAACACCCAAAACGGCTTCGTGACTGGGTTGGTCATTTCTGGCGAACGCACCGTCGACGGCGTGGGCGGCGGCATCTGTCAGGTCAGTACCACTGTGTTTCGTACCCTCTACGGCGCGGGCTTGACAGCCACCCAGCGCCAGAATCACTCGTACCAGGTGCGCTACTACGATCCTTCGGGCCTCGACGCAGCGGTATACCAGCCCACACTCGACCTGAAATTTGCCAACGATACAGGCGGCGCACTCTGGTTCCAGACCGACTGGAACGATGAAGAAGCCCGCCTGAGCATCGCCGTGTTCGGCAAGGCCCGTGACTACACGGTAGAGGTCGGCACGCCCCGCACTCTCGCCACCCGCGCCTCGCCCGTCGACCGCCTGATTTCCGATTCCACCCTGCCCGCCGGACAGCGCAAACAAGTCGACTGGGCGGCCCCCGGAGCCACGTTAGAAGTCACCCGCAAATTTATCCGCAATGGGCAAACTTTCAAACAGGACACCCTGCGGAGTGTGTATCGCCCTTGGCCCAACATCTTCTTGGTCGGCACGCGCCGATAAACTCTAGAACTCTAGGGGGAGAGGCCATTAATGCCTCTCCCCTCCTGTGTTTAAGCTCTTCCTTAGACCTATTCCTCAGCGGCGAATCCAAGCAGTTCCAGAATCCGGTCAAGCTCCTCGCGTGAGCCGTAGTTCAGTTCCACGCGTCCCTTGTCTTCCCCTGTGATCCGTACACGTGTCCCCGTGCGGCGGCTTAAATCCAATTCCAGTTGGCGGTAAGTGCGCGGGGGATTGACCGGAATAGGCGTATGGGCCGCCGCCTTCCCAGCTTTGGCTTCCCGATTCAGAGCTTCGGCGTCACGCACGTTCAGGCCACGCGACACGATCTGTTCCAGCGCCCAATCGCGGTTTACGGCAGGCTGCGCGAGGATAGCGCGAGCATGACTGGCGGTAATTTCTCCGCTGTCCAGCGCCCGCAGCGCGGCGTCACCCAGCGTCAGCAGGCGCAGTGCGTTAGAAACGGTGCTGCGGCCTTTGCCTACCGCCTGCGCCACCCCTTCCTGATTCAGCCCATGATCCAGCAACGCCTGATAGGCCCGCGCTTCTTCCAGCGGCCCCAGATCTTCGCGCTGTAAGTTCTCTACAATCGCAATTTCCAGCGCCTCGCGGTCTGCCAGATCCCGGATAATCACTGGGAGTTCAGTCAGGCCTGCAAGCTGGCTGGCCCGCCAACGCCGCTCGCCGGCCACAATCTCGAAGGCGTCGCCGCGTGGGCGCACCAGCAGGGGTTGCAGCACGCCCTTTTCACGGATGCTCTGGGCCAGTTCCGCCAACCCTTCGGCGGCAAACACCTGCCGGGGTTGGTACGCCGCCTGCACGATCCGGTCCAGGCGCAGGGTCTGCACTCCGGTCAGGCTGGCAATTTCAGCTTGAGGCTTACCCAGCAGAGCGTCCAGACCGCGCCCAAGGCTAGATTTTTTCGACACGCTGCATCACCTCTTCGGCAAGCCGTTTGTAGGCCGCCGCGCCGCTCGACAGGGGCGCAAAAGCGTTGATGGGCTTGGCAAAGCTGGGCGCTTCCGACAACCTGACATTGCGTGGAATGACCGACCAGAACACCAGTTCCCCAAAATGCTGCCGCACCATCGTCTCCACTTCCTGTGCCAGATTGGTACGCCCGTCGAACATGGTCAGGGCCACGCCCAGCACCTTCAGGCGCGGATTGAGGCCGCCCTGCACGCGATGCACAGTTTCCATCAGGCCTGCCAGTCCTTCCAGCGCGTAATACTCGGCCTGTAAGGGAATCAGCAGAGCGTCGGCAGCGGCCAGTACATTGACGGTCAGCGGGCCAAGGCTGGGCGGCGCGTCTATCAGCACCAGGTCGTAGCCCTTCACACTCGCCAATAGTCGTGTCAGGGCGTCCGGATCTTCGGCCAGTTCCACGCCTGCGCCTGCCAGATCAGGTGTGGCGGGCAACACGTCCAGCCCCGCCTGATCGGTGGTGCGCGTCCATTCGGCCACCCGGCCCGGTTCACCCAGTGCTTCATACAGCCCTTCGGTGGCTCCGCGTAGACCCAGCCCGCTCGTGGCGTTGCCCTGAGGATCCATGTCCAGCAGCAGCACGCGCCGCCCGCCCGCCGCGAGGTAGGCGGCCAGATTGATGGCAGTGGTCGTCTTGCCTACCCCACCTTTTTGATTGACCACGCCGATGGTCTTCACGAGCGTTCCTTAACTGCGAGCATCGCCAGTGAAGATACCGTTATTGGGCGGGCCAGGTGCGTTACGGTAGAGCAGAGCCGTCTCACGTATTGCCGTTCCAGAAGAGCGGTTGATGGTTCGGTACGCCCGGACGCCGGGGATATTTGGCGGGGGTCGGCTTCAGCTTCTCAATCACGATCAGAGTGCGGGCGTCGCCCAGAATCGGCAGCGTGAAGGGGTCAACCACTTGCACTTTGCCGCCCACTTCTCCCGATGCACGGCGGCCCGCGTTCAGTTCCTCATTGCTGATCGGGCCTTTTTGCGCCACCAGCAAGCCGTTTTCGCGGAGCAGAGGCAGGGCCAGTTCTGCCAGGATTGGCAGGGCGGCCACGGCACGCACGACTACGCGGTCATAGCGTTGGCGGTGTTCGGGATCTTGGCCCAGTTCCTCGGCGCGGCCCACCAAAGGATTCACGTTGGTCAGGCCCAGTGCAGCGGCGGTGGCGGCCACAAACTCTATCTTTTTGCGGGTGGAATCCACCGGAACCAGTTGCAGGTCAGGCTGCACGATAGCCAGTGGCAAGGCAGGAAAGCCCGCGCCTGTGCCCAGGTCTATGACCCGGTGAACGCCGTGCAGATAGCCACCTTGCAGACAGGTCAGCGAATCCACGAAGTGCTTGAGGATGATGTCGGGCTCTTCCTTGAGTGCGGTGAGGTTGGTGCGGGCCGAGCCTTCCAGCAACAGCCTCAGCAGTTCGGCAAAAGCGGGCAGATGCGGCGTGAGGTCTAGCCCCAGCGCGTCGCCGCCCCGCAGCAACAGGTCTTGGCCTTCGGGTGTCATGGCGTGCCCTGCGTTTCAGGGGTCAAATCGGGTGTGTTCATCAGGCCGTACCTCGTTTTCATATCTGTGTAGCGTTCAAATACATGGTCATCCAATTCGGCCATTGGCAGCGCGTCCAGCAGCGGCACCAGCTGTTCGCGCAGCACTTTGCCCCGCGCCATCCACTGGTAATACTGGCGTCCCCCGTGGTCGTAGGGGCCGTATAGGCGCGAGCCGGGGCAGATTCGCAGCATGGCTTCAAACAGTTTGCGGTGGCGGGTGTGCATCCTCAGCGTGATGTGGGGCTGCTTGCCGTCGCCGCCGAAGTGCCCTTCACCAATCAGGATGCCCAGCAGGAGTCCCTGATCGAAGGGAGGAGTGGGAACGGAAGGATCAGTGGGCTTATCCATGTTTCACCGTCAAGTTTCCCGTGAAACGCAGCTGAGGTCAAGCGCTCCATCTCCGTTTGCGACCCAGATTTGTTTCACCGTCAGGTTTCCCGTGAAACATTCTCAGATCGTTTGACGTTTCAGGTGCACCAGCAGGGCGCTGATGTCGGCGTGGCGCACACCCGGCACGCGGGCCGCTTGTTCCACGGTCAAGGGACGCACCCGGCCCAGCTTCTCGCGGGCTTCGTTCGACAGAGCGATGATTCCCGCAAAATCTACGCCCGCCAGACTCAGTTCCCGCGCCCGCCCTTCCGACTTCAGCTGGGTTTCAGCGCGTGCGATGTAGCCTGCATATTTCACCCGTATTTCCAGTGCTTCCCGCTCGGTGGCGTCCAGCGCAGGCAAAGTGAAGCCTAACGCCTCCACATCCGGCAGTGTGAATTCCGGGCGGCGCAACCAGGCATCCCCTGTGTGGCCCTGTACGCGCTGGCGATTCAACTCGGCCACAGCGTCGGCCACTCGCCCGTATTTGGCGGCCACACGGTCTCGCTCGCCCTCATCTACCAAGCCCAGTTCATGCCCCAGCGGCGTCAGGCGTTCGTCGGCGTTGTCCTGCCGCATCAGCAGGCGGTGTTCTACGCGGCTGGTCATCATGCGGTAGGGTTCGTCGCTCCCTTTGAACACCAGATCGTCCAGCATCACGCCTAGATACCCTGTCTCGCGGCCAATAAACTGCTCGGGCAAGCCTTCGGCGCGGCGGGCGGCGGCAGTTCCGGCCACCAGGCCCTGGGCGGCGGCTTCCTCATAGCCACTGGTGCCGTTGATCTGCCCCGCCGTGAAGACTCCAGGCAACTGGCGAGATTCGAGATTCAGGGTCAATTCGGTGGAATCCACCACATCGTATTCCACGGCGTAGGCGTAGCGCTGAATTACGGCTTGTTCAAAGCCGGGTAAGGTACGTACCAGACGGTCTTGCAGATGCGGCGGCAGCGAGGAGCTGAAGCCCTGCAAATACACCTCACTCGTTTCTATACCATCGGGTTCCACAAACAGCAGATGGCGGTCATGGTGGGCAAACCGCACCACCTTGTCCTCAATGCTGGGGCAATAGCGCGGCCCTAGGCCCTCGATGTCTCCGGCGTACATCGGCGACTCGTGCAAGTTTTCCTGAATCAGACGGTGGGTTTCGGGGGTGGTGTAGGTCTGCCAAGTGGGGGAGCGGGTAGCGCGTGGGCCGGGCTGCCCCGTAAAGCCGCGTGGGTTGGGGTCAGCGGGAATCTCCAGAAGGTCTTCAAAGCGAACTGCGTCGGCCCGTACACGTGGCGGCGTCCCCGTTTTATAGCGCTTCAGCACATGTCCGGCCCGCGCCAACGGCTCCGACAAGAAACGGGAAGGCGGTTCGCCCTGTCGTCCTTCGGGGCGGGATTGGCGTCCGTACCACGTCACCGCCCGCATAAAGGTGCCTGCCGCGATGACCACGCTGCGGGCCGCCAGCCTGCGCCCGTCCGTCGTGATGACCCACCAGCCGCCCTGCCCGTCGCTCTCCAGATCGGCGGCCTCTCCACGCACCACATCTAGGCCGCTGTGTCCCAGAATCACGTCCTGCGCGTATTCGGCGTAGGCATCGCGCTCATTTTGCACCCGGAGCGACTGCACCGCCGGCCCCTTGCTGGCGTTCAACACGCGGGTATGGATGGCGGTGGCGTCGGCCAGTTGTCCCATCAGGCCGCCCAGCGCCTGAACTTCAAAGACCAGTTGGCTTTTGCCAGGGCCGCCCACTGCCGGGTTGCAGGGCATCCGGCCAATGGTCGAAGGATTGCCGACCAACAGCGCCACCCGCGCATATTTGGCCGCCGCCCACGCCGCTTCCAACCCCGCGTGGCCGCCCCCGATTACGATTACGTTCCATCCCGTCTGCACGCCGCTCATCTCAGAAAAGAGTGTAGTGGGCGGGGGCAGAGATTGCGCGGCGCTGGGTTACGGTCTGGCTGCCAGTCCATCACAGTGGCTAACCGGCTTACAGATTAAGATGACTTCATGGACTTTGCCTCGCTGCGTGCTGACTTGATCGGAACGGACACCCTGATTCGCACCCCGTTCGGGCCTCGCCGCGTGACTTATGCCGACTACGTGGCGTCCGGGCGGGCGCTGCGCAGCATAGAGGAGCGGGTGCAAACGCTGGCGCTGCCGCTGTATGCCAACACCCACACCGAGGACAGCGCGACAGGTGCACAGACCACGCATCTGGCGCATCAGGCCGCCGAATACGTGAAGGGGCAACTGGGCGGCGACGCTACCTGCAAGCTGGTGTACTGCGGATCGGGGAGTACGGCGGCGGTGAGGCGGCTACAAGACATTCTGGGCCTCAGCGTGCCGGAAGCCCACCGCGCCGCCACCCTGAACACCATGCCTGCCCACGAGCGCCCGGTGGTGTTCGTTGGCCCCTACGAGCACCACAGCAACGAGGTCAGTTGGCGGGAAACGTTGGCGGAAGTGGTGGAAGTCCCGCTGTGCGAGCGCGGCAATCTTGATCTGGATGCGCTGGTGACGCTGCTGAAGGCCCCAGAGTTTGTGCGTCGGCCCAAGATCGGTTCCTTCAGCGCGGCCAGCAACGTGACTGGCCTGCTGACCGATACGCGCACGGTGGCCCGAATCTTGCACGCGAATGGGGCGTTTGCCTGCTTCGACTTTGCGGCCAGTGGCCCCTATGTGCAGATCGATATGAAGCCCGGCAAGGCAGACGGTTACGACGCGGTTTTTCTCAGCCCGCATAAGTTCGTCGGTGGCCCCGGCACGCCCGGCTTGCTGTGCTTTCAGGAGCATCTGTATCGCCTGACGGTTCCGAGTACGGCGGGCGGCGGCACAGTGCGCTACGTGAGCCGCACCAAGCACGCTTACATAGACGACATCGAGGCCCGTGAGGACGCCGGAACGCCCGCCATTCTGGGCAAAATTCGCACCGCGCTGGCCTTCAAAGTCAAAGAGGAGTTGGGTGTGAAGGCGCTGACGGCGCGTGAACACGAGTTGTTTTCACGCGCCATGTCGCGCCTGACCCCCAACAAGCGCGTACATCTGCTGGGCAACCCAGAGGCTCCACGGCTGGCCTTCCTATCGTTCCTGATCCGCACCGAGTCGGGCGCGTTCCTGCATCCCCGCTTCGTGGTGCGCCTGCTGAACGACCTGTTCGGCATTCAGGCACGGGGCGGGTGCGCCTGTGCCGGGCCATACGGTCATGTGCTGCTGGGCATAGATGAGGAACGCAGCGAGCGCTACCTGAACTGCGTCTTGGGTGAGATGGACGGCCTGAAACCCGGCTGGACGCGCCTGAACCTCGCACCCTGGGCCACCGACGTGGAAATAGAGTTTTTGCTGGACGCTATAGAGTTCGTGGCGGCATGCGGCGAACGGTTTTTATCGCTGTATCACTTCAATTGGGGTTCCGGCGCGTGGACGCATGAGGCCGACACTGCCCCGCTGGATTTGTTTGGCGACGCCCGCCCAGAGCGCAGTGGGGGAGACGTGCCCTACGAGGCGTATCTGGCCGAAGCTGAGGCGCGGGTGGCGGCCCTCGTGCCCGATCTGGAGCAGAGAAGTATTCCGGCGCATATTCCGGCAGACTTGGTGTTTTTCGCGTATTGAACGTAGGCTGCCAGTCTGGAAGGTGGCTAAGTGTCAAGGGTCTGAGGATCTAAGAAAGGCTTCCAACTCCAATGAAAGCCGTTGCTCTGACCCCTTGTGGGACTGGAACGGATTGAGGAGAGGGGGGCGCTGCCAAAGCAGCGGGGTGAGGGGGCCACCGGTGCGAGGTTCAGCCCCGCCCCTTGTTTCCAACCCCGTCCAGCACTACCAGACACCCCTGATCCTCAGCAGTGCCCCGCGACAGCTTCAGCCAGTGCGTCTCACTACTTGCGATCTCGTCAGTGCCCAGCCCAGCGAACTGGAAGCAATCTGCCCAGTTTGGTCAGACCTGCTCTGTAATCAAACCCGCACCCAGCCGTCTCTTTTTCCCTGGGCGCGGCGAAACGGGCCAAATCCGTATAAGATACCTAACGAGCGTTTGCTAGACAGATTTCTACAGCAGAAGGAGGCCAGAGCTTGAGCTATTGCCCGTGCCTTTTGCCGCCTGCTGCATCCCAATCCCACTCCGCATTTCCCCTATGCATCCGAGGAGGCCCGGTCATGACGACCGCTTCACAACCCACACCCAGCACCGAATTGACCTCTTTATCTTCCAGCCCCATCGAACCCTTTTCCCCCGAGCCGTTGCGCTGGGTAGCCGAAGATGGCCGTCCTGTACGCGAGTTGCCCGTTCGTTACACGCCAGAACTGCTGCGAGAACTGCACCACGAGATGGTGCGTGCCCGCGAGTTTGACCGCAAACTGGTGACGCTGCTGCGGCAAGGGCGCACGACCTTTTATGCCCAGTCCAGCGGCATGGAAGCCACGCAGGTCGGGCTGGCCCGCTCTATCCGCGTGGGCCACGATTGGGTGTGGCCCTATTACCGCGACCACACGCTGGGATTAGCCATGGGTGTGCCCATGATCGACCTGATCAGCCAGTGCCTCGGCACCAATTCCGACCTGTGCAAGGGCCGCCAGATGCCGCATCACTTTGGCAGTGCCAGCAAGAATTTCGTGTCTATCAGTTCCAGCATCGCTTCGCAGGTGCCGCCCGCAGCGGGTAACGCGATGGCCCAAAAGTATCTCGGCACTGATGAAATTACCCTGTGTACCTTTGGCGACGGCGCGACCAGTGAGGGCGACTGGCACGCGGGCCTGAACATGGCGGGCGCGGCCAAAGCTCCGGCGTTGTTCGTGTGCGAGAACAACCAGTGGGCCATCAGCACCAATCTGGCTGCCCAGACCGCCAGCCCAAACATCCATATCAAGGCCAAGGCCTACGGGATGCCGGGATTTTATGTCGATGGCAACGATATTGTGGCCGTCATGGAAGTCTGCGGACACGCCGCCGAATGGGTGCGGGCAGGCAATGGCCCCGCGCTGGTGGAATGTCTGACCTACCGCGTGGGTTCTCACAGCAACGCTGATGCTGACGCCGAAAAGAACTACCGCACCCGCGACGAGGTGAACTCCTGGCTGGCCCGCGACCCGATTGCCCGCATAGAAGGGCTGTTGGCGCACCTGGGCCACCCGGTAGACGCCGAGGAACGCGCCAACCTGATCTCGTCGGTTCACCGGGCCGTCGACGCCGACGTGCTGAAGGCCGAAGCCACCGGGCAGCCCGACTGGCGCATCATGTTCGAGGATGTGTACGCCGATACGCCGCCCCATCTGCGTGAGCAGGCCGCCTTTGTGCGGGCCGAGCAGGAGGGGCAGAAATGACGGCCACCCAAGACCGATCCGCTCAGACCGGGCAAGCACAGACGGGTGAAACACGCACCCTCACACTGATTCAGGCCGTGACGGAAGCCATGCGTGAAGAATTGGCCCGCGATGACCGGGTAGTGGTGTTTGGCGAGGATGTAGGCGCACGCGGCGGGGTTTTTCTTGCTACTGCCGGACTTCAGGCCGAATTTGGCCCGCGCCGAGTGTTTGATACGCCGCTCTCTGAAGCCAGCGTGGTGGGCGCGGCAGTGGGCATGGCCGTGCGTGGTCTGCGTCCCATCGCCGAAATTCAGTTTGCCGATTACATGGGGCCGGGCTTCGATCAGATCATCAGTCAGGCGGCCAAAATCCGGTACCGCAGTGGTGGGCAATTTACCGCGCCCATGATCATTCGCACGCCCAGCGGCGGCGGCGTCAAGGGCGGACACCACCATAGCCAGAGTCCCGAAAGTTACTTCACGCACACGCCGGGCCTGAAAGTGGTGATGCCCAGCACGCCCTACGACGCCAAAGGCCTGCTGAAAGCCGCCATTCGCGGAGAGGACCCGGTGATCTACTTTGAACCCAAGCGGCTGTACCGCGCCGCCAAAGGTGAAGTGCCCAGCCATGATTACATCGTGAAAATTGGCGAGGGCGCGATTCGGCGGGAAGGCACTGACCTGACGCTGGTGGGCTACGGCGGCGTGATGCCCGACGCGGAGCGGGCCGCCGCCGCATTGGCCGCAGAAGGCGTGAGCGTGGAGGTCATCGATCTGCGAAGCCTGGTGCCTTGGGATCGAGAACTCGTCCTCAGCAGTGTGCAAAAAACGGGCCGAGCCGTGCTCGTCAGCGAGGCCCCGCGCATCAGCAACTTTATGGGCGAGGTAGCCTACGTGATTCAGGAGCAGGCCTTCGACTCGCTGCTGGCTCCGGTGGGACAGGTCGCGGGCTTCGATACGCCCTATCCGTATGTGCAGGACAAGGTGTATCTGCCCGGCCCCAACCGCATCACGGCGGCCTGCGTCAAGGCTTTGAACTACTGACCTTCTATGCTAAAAGCCATGAACCCCAACTTCCTACGCCCCTTCCTCGGCACCATCGGCCTGCTGATCGGCTTTGGCTTGTACTCGCAGGCAGGCCGCTTACCCGAACCGTGGCAAAGCCTGTGCATCGGCGCGATGTTCTTACTGTTGGGCTTGGCGGCATGGTTCTACGCGGGCGACGAGCGCTGGATCAAGATTCTGGGCGTGATTTTGATGGTCTACGGCCTGCTGCGGGCCTTCCTCCTGCGCTGAACACAATTCATTCGGAGCTTGATTTATTCCCACGCTCCATATTTCACACCCGAGGTAACTCATGAAAGAAGTGCTGCTGCCCGAACTCGCCGAAAGCGTCGTCGAGGGCGAAATCCTGAAATGGCTGGTAGAGGAAGGCGACATGATCGCGCTGGAGCAACCGCTCTGCGAAGTCATGACCGACAAAGTGACGGTGGAACTGCCCAGTCCGGTGGCCGGACGCCTGAGCAAGCGCTTGGCGCAGGAAGGCGACGTGGTGGCCGTCCATGCTGCCATTGCCCTGATCGACGAGAGCGGCGCGGCGAGTGCTGATGTTGCGTCAGCCCCGGCAGCAGGGGAGAGCGTGGCCCCGATTCAGGCCATTCAGGACAGCGCCCAGAACCCGACCACCACAGCCGAGCATCTGCCCCCGCAGGCGCAGGAGGAACGCTCGATTGTAGAAGCGGGCCATATTCCGGCCAAGGCGGAAGACGACACCAGTCTCTTTAAAGCCTTTGCCAGCGACGAAACGGTGAGGGTGCAGGGTTTGGGCCAGGGCTTAGGCACAGGTGGACGGACTGCTGTTCTGACGCCGCCCGCCCCCGCTCAGCCTGCCGTGCAGACCCGTGAAGATGGCCGCATCCTGGCCGTACCTGCTGCTCGCCAACTGGCCCGCGAATTGGGTGTAGACCTCGCGCAGGTGCAGGGCAGCGGCCCCAACGGGCGGGTGCGCGTGCAGGACGTGACGGCGCATGTGGAGCGGGCTAAAGCGCCAGCTACACATGCTCCAGCCCCACAGCCTCAGCCCGTTCAGCCTGCCGCCGCTGCTCCAACTGCTCCCCAGCCTCAACCCCAAGCGCCCGCCAAGCCTGCCCCAGCCAACACCGGCGGAATGCCCGTTGCGCCTGTTCAGTACCGCACGCCCAAAGGCTACGAACACCTCGAAGACCGCGTGCCACTGCGGGGAATGCGCCGCGCCATCAGCAACCAGATGCAGGCCAGCCACCTCTACACCGTCCGCACCCTCACCGTGGATGAGGTGAACCTGACCAAGCTCGTCGCCTTCCGTGACCGCGTGAAGGCCGAGGCGAAAGAGGCGGGCGTGCGCCTCAGCTATATGCCGTTCTTCTTCAAGGCGGTGGCGGTGGCCCTGCGCAAATACCCCAGCCTCAACACCTCGTTTGATGAGGCCACCGGCGAGATTGTGCAGAAGCGCTACTACCACATGGGCATGGCCGTCGCCACAGATGCCGGCCTGACCGTACCCGTGCTGCGTGACGTGAACCACAAGAGCGTGTTCGACCTGGCCCGCGAAGTGGTAGACCTCGCAGGCCGCGCTCAGAACGGCAAGCTGAGTGCCGACGAACTGACGGGCAGCAGCTTCAGCATCACCAACATCGGCTCTATCGGGGCGCTGTTTTCCTTCCCCATCATCAACGTGCCCGACGCCGCCATTCTGGGCGTGCACTCCATCGTCAAGCGTCCGATTGTGAACGAACACGACGAGATCGTAGTGGCCCACATGATGTACCTGAGCCTCAGCTTCGATCACCGCCTTGTAGACGGCGCGGAAGCGGCCCGCTTTTGCAAAGAAGTGATCCGGTTGCTGGAGAATCCAGACCGGTTGATGCTGGAAGGAATGTAACAGGGAACGTGAAAGGTGGATCGTAGACCGTGGGTTGAGCTTTGACCACGGTCTACGATCCACCTTCTGTTGTCCGATCCTTACCCGTTGACGACTTCGCCCCCGTTCACATGCATCACCTGGCCCGTTACGTAGCTGCTATCCTCACTCGCCAGATACACATAGGCGGGCGCAACTTCGGCGGGTTGGCCGGGGCGTTTCAGGGGTACATCTGCGCCGTGTTCGCCGACCCGTTTGGCGTCAAAGGTAGAGGGAATCAGGGGCGTCCAGATCGGGCCGGGAGCCACCGCATTCACGCGGATGCCCTGTTCGGCCAGCGCCTGGCTGAGGCTGCGGGTAAAGGCCACCTGTGCGCCCTTGGTACTGGAATAATCCAGCAGTTCCGGGCTGCCCTTGTAGGCTGTGATGCTGGTCGTGTTGATGATGCTCGCGCCCTCTTTCAGATGGGGCAGTGCCGCCTGAGTCACGTAAAACATGCCGAAGACGTTAGTGCGGAAGGTGGCCTGCAACTGCTCCGGCGTGATGTCGGTCAGGCTCTCCTGCGGGTGCTGCTCGGCGGCATTGTTCACCACGATATCGAGGCGGCCAAACTTGTCCACCGTTTGCTGCACGGCGTCTTTGGCAATCTGGGGGTCGCCCACGTCGCCCGCGATGGTCAGGCATTGGCGGCCCTCGCCCTCAATCATCTCGGCGGTGGCTTTGGCGTCCTCGTGTTCGTCCAGATACAGCAGCGCCACGTCTGCGCCTTCCCGCGCAAAATGTACCGCCACCGCCCGTCCGATGCCGCTGTCGCCGCCTGTAATGAGGGCGACTTTGCCTTCCAGTTTGCCACTGCCCCGGTAGTTGTCGCGCACCACGACAGGGGCCACGCTCATTTCTGCTTCGCTGCCCGGTTGCTCACTTTGCGTTTCGGCGGGCACCTGTTCGGGCATGTCCTGAATGGCGGCGGTTTCCGGCTGGCCTGTCTGGTCTGAGGTCATGCGCTTATTTCACACGCCCCAGCCTGCTTTGTCCTTTAGAGCATATGTAGCAAATACAGGCAGAAGCCTCAGAAGGTCTTGGACCTGACCAAAGAAAACACCCACCCCCGAGCAGTAAGGGGTGGGTGTTTTGAAGGGCTTGAGGCTTAGAGCAGGGCTTTGACCGTCTTTACCACGTTGGGCACGCTGAAGCCGAATTTCTCGAACAGGATGGGGGCGGGGGCCGATGCACCGAAGGTGTCCATGCCGATCACCGCGCCTTCCAGGCCGACCCACTCGTACCAGGGCTGCTTGGTGGCGGCTTCTATTGCCACGCGCTTCACGCCGGGGGTCAGCACGCTGTCGCGGTAGCTGCGGTCTTGAGCGCGGAACACCTCCATGCAGGGCATAGACACCACGCGGGCACCGATGCCCTCGGCGGCCAATGCGTCGGCACTGCTGAGTGCCAGGGCAACTTCGCTGCCGCTGGCCACCAGAATCACCTGTGCGTTGTCGGCGTCACGCAGCACATACGCACCCTTTTTCACGCCTGCATGGTTGCGGGGCAAGATCGGCAAATCCTGACGGGACAGGATCAGGGCGGTGGGGCCTTTGCCGTATTCCAGCGCCATAAGCCACGCGGCGGCAGTTTCGTTGGCGTCGGCGGGGCGGATCACCTGTGCGCCGGGCACCGAACGCAGCATCGCCAGTTGCTCGATGGGCTGGTGCGTGGGTCCGTCTTCGCCGAGACCGATGGAGTCGTGCGTCAACACATAGGTCACGGGCTGCATCTGCAGGGCCGACAGGCGGAAGGCGGGCTTGAGGTAATCGGCGAACACCAGGAACGTGCCTACCATCGGGCGCAGGCCACCAAACAGGCTCAGGCCGTTGGCGGCGGCAGCCATGCCGAATTCACGCACGCCGAAGTACACGTTGCGGCCCGCGTAATTGCTGCTGTCCAGCGTACCGCCGTCGGTAATAGTGGTTTTGGTGCTGCCACTCAGGTCGGCGCTGCCGCCCATCAGACCGGGCACCACTTTTGCTAGCGCGTTGATGATTTCGCCGCTGCTGACGCGGGTGCCCGAAGCCTTGCCGCCCACTTCATAGTTGGGCAGCGCATCGGCCAGATTGGCAGGCAGTTCGCGGGCCAGCATGGCGTCCAGTTCGGCAGCCAGTTCGGGGTGGGCGGCGTGGTAGCCCGCCATCATCTCGTTCCACTGGCCTTCCTGCTCCGCGCCGCGTGCGGTGGCGTCCATGTGGGCCTTCACTTCGCCCGGCACCGTAAAGGGCGGGAAGTCCCAACCCAGTGCGGCTTTGGTGGCGGCCACGCCTTCTGCGCCCAGGGGTTCGCCATGCGCCTTGCTGGTGCCTGCGCGGGGGCTGCCGAAGCCGATCACGGTACGCACATGAATCAGGGTGGGCTGATCCTTGTTGGCCTTGGCCTGCTCAATGGCGGCGCGAATCTCGTCCAGATTGTTGCCGTCCTGCACGCGCAGCACTTGCCAGCCGTAAGCGCGGTACCGCTCGGAGGTGTCTTCGGACTCGGCCTTGTCGGTGGCGGTGTCCAGTTGTACCTGATTGTCGTCGTGCAGCCAGATCAGTTGGCCCAGCTTCAGATGCCCGGCCAGCGCTGCCGACTCGTGGTTCACGCCTTCCTGCAAGTCGCCGTCGCCCAGGATGGAGTAGATGTAGTTGCCGAACACGGGGAATTCGGGGCGGTTGTAGCGGGCAGCCAGGTGCGCCTCGGCCATCGCCATACCCACCGTCATCGCCGCGCCCTGACCCAGCGGCCCGGTGGTGGCGTCCAGCCCCTTGGTATGAAAAAACTCCGGGTGGCCGGGCGTCTTGCTGCCCCATTGACGGAAGTTTTTGATGTCCTCTAGCGGCATGTCGTAGCCGGTCAGGTGCAGCAGCGAGTAGATGAGCATGCTGGCGTGGCCTGCCGACAGCACAAAGCGGTCACGGCCTGCCCACTCGGGGTTTTTGGGGTTGTGGCGCAGGAAGTCCTGCCACACCACATAGGCCATCGGAGCGGCTCCCAGCGGCGCACCGGGATGGCCGCTGTTGGCCTGCTGCACACCGTCGATGCTGAGGGTGCGGATGGTATTTACGCTCAGTTGCGCCACGCTGGAGGTCTGACCCATGACCTGCTCTGTGCTGGCCTGCTCTGGACTAGTGGACATGCCGCCTATCTTAACCTGTTAGCAGATGGTGTACACCGGACACGAATAGGCTGCCCTTCATTTTCCGCCTACATCCGGCCCACGGATTTCTAGCCCACCTGCTCTGCCCCGAACACCCGGCCCGGCGCAGCGTAATCGTTCCGGGCCGCCACCAACTGAATTTCGCGGGTTCCAGCCTGGTGGGTGCGCTCCAGCAGAGTGTACAGGGCGCTCATAGACAGGCTCAGCGCTGCGGCCACATCGCTCATACGGATGTACTGCCCCAAAAACAGCGCGGCAATGGCGTCTCCAGTGCCGTTGCGAGGCGGATCGAGCGGCAGCAGGGGCGTACGGCACAGCCAGGCTCCTTCACCCGTGACCGCCAGGGTTTCGATGGTGTCCTGCGGCGCGTCACTGCGGGTCAGGCTGGTCACCAGCACGATCTGGGGGCCTCCGGGCTTCAGGCGACTCCTGAGGGCGTGTGCGGCACTCAGGGCGTCTTCCAGCGTATGTATTGTTTGCCCGGTCAGGAGTTCCAGTTCAAACTGATTGGGCGTCACGATGTCAGCGGCGGGGATGGCCTGAGCCGCGATCAGCACCGGCAGTTCGGGCCGCACGAACACGCCGCGCCCCACGTCACCCATCACGGGGTCGCAGCAGTACAGCGTGGCTGGATTGGCTGCCCGTACGCGCTGCACCGCGCCTACAACGGCGGCCACCGTGCCTTCACTGCCCATGTAGCCGCTGAGAACCGCGTGACATTCCGGCAGTGCGCCGCGTGCCTCTATGCCGTCCAGCAACTCGGCCACCAATTCCGGCGGGAATACCGCGCCCGTCCACGCTCCATAGCCGGTGTGGTTGGAAAACTGCACTGTGTTCACCGCCCAGACCTCGAACCCCAGGCATTGCAGCGGAAACACGGCGGCGGCATTCCCTACATGTCCGTAACTGACCCAGGACTGGATGCTGAGAATGTTGAGCGGCACTGGTGCGGAGGCTGGAGCAACGGTCATGCCCTCAGGATACGGCCTGGACAGGCTTTACCGAACAACGCTATTACCGAATGGCGCTGGCCTTGAAGGGTTTGGCTGCTGCCGAAAACAGCACGTCCCATGTGGCGCGGTCGACTTGCCCAGTGACGCCTAGGCCGTTGGCCGCCTGAAACGCCCGCACGGTGGCAGCTGTGACCGGGCCAAAATAGCCGTCGCCGCGCCCGCCGCCGCTGGGCTGGGTCAGGGTGATCAGGCGGTTCTGAGCGGCCAGTACGTCTTGGCCGTTCATACGCTTGGGCAGCAGTTCCAGCAGACGTGTGTAGGGCAGCGGGGCCAGTGACGCCGTATTGGGTATCGGTATGGTGGCGGGCGTGCGGGCCGGGGGCGTTGGTGCAGGAGCAGGCGGCGCAGTCGGAGTCGGGGCGGGCGTGGGCCGGGTCAGCGTCACTCCGCCGATTTGGGTGGAGTTGGCGGACGTGGTGGTGGTCGGGGTGGCGGGCTTGGCCACCGCGCTGGGTGTGGTCGGTGCGGCAGCGGGCGCGGGCGCACTGTTGGGCGGCGTATCCACATACACCAGCGTCTGGGCGCGTCCATCCGGGTCGGGTTGCAGGCGCACGTACACGAAGCCCGCCGGGGTTTTTAGCCAGTTAAACACGCTGCGCTGCTCGTCACGGCTGCGCCACACGCCGTACAGGTCGGCCTCCAGCTCGGCCACCAGTTTCATCCGCACGCTTTCCACGCTGCCGCCTGTGCCCACGCAGGCTTTCAGGTTGGTACCGATTTTGGCGAAACTGGTGGGGCAATTCCTCAATACGCCGTCCAGCACGCCAGCCAGCCGCACCGCCGCCTTCTCTACATCCGCTTTGGCGGGGGCAGCGGCGGCAGGTAAGCCAACAACAGTGGCACATAGGAGGGCAAACGGGAGGGCAACGCGCTTCATCAAAATAGAAGTAGCACGCACAGGTCAGGGGAGTCTGATGGGGCTGTCAGAAAGGCTTGAGCATGTCTTGATGTGGCTTCGGGTGCGGCTTTCAGCGGCGGGGGGCGCGGGCTGAAAACTGCTGTGCCACGCTAAATGCATGACCGCCGCCCAGCAGACGCAACTGCGAATCACTGACTCAGCACAGGCCCGTGCCCTGCGGCAACAGCATCATTTTCTGGCCCGTTTTCTCGCGCCGCATTCTCCCAGTGACATTGCTGCGTCGGTGGGCATGGCCGCGAATCTGGCCCACCACCACGCCCGCAAACTGGCTGCACTAGGATTATTGATTCGGCTGGAGCGTCAGGCAGGCAAAGTGGCCTACCAACTGGCGGCGCGGGAATTCCTGATCGCGTCCAGCCTGCTGCCACCCGAAGACGCACAGGGCAACGGAACCAGGGATATGCAGGAACTCTCGGCGGCCTTCCTGCACGCCTACGAACGGTCATGGAGTGTGATGCAGGGCGATGTGGACGGCACGTTCGGCTTTGGCGACCACCTCACGCCCGCGCCGCCTATCAGCCTGTTGAACAAGCCCGCCGACGAGCCGTATCCCACCTATCTGGACGCTCTGACCCTGCGCCTCACACCTGAACGCTATGGCCGCCTAGCCCACGCCCTCAGCAATTTGATAGCCGATGCTGCCGCCGAACCGATAAGCAATGAAGGCCAACCTTGCACGCTGGCAGTGTTGGCCTTCGAGGGTGTGCCGGGTGAATCGGGCGGGGAAATGAAAGGCCTATCGCGCCGCCTGAACTCGTTTTTGGGTGCGGAAGTGGGAGAGAGAACCACTCGAAGAGATCCCGCCCCAGCACCTTAGACCGCAGACCTTTAGACGTTCCCTCACTTGTACTGCGGCCAAGGCCAAGTTTTAAAATTCACCTCCTGCCATTTGGGGTGCATTCCCTCGTCTTCCTGCAAGTTCACCAGCTTGTTCATGGCGCATTTCTGGTAGTCCAGCAGCAACTGCTTTTTGTCTGCGGTCTTAAAGTCGCGGGTCGCCAGTACGCTTTGCACCGAAATGGTAGACACGCTCTGGGCCGACAGATTTGGATAAAACAGCTTGGCAGGCGCGTAGATGGCCGACAGTTTGGCGTTGCTGGGCACCGGCACCATGTTCAGCCCGCTGAGGCCCTTGACCCAGGTGGCAGGCTGCCCCACGACGGCCAGCACGGCGTCTACCTGTCCGGCATTCAGGGCGGCAATGGCGCTGGGCTGATCCTTCATGGTCACGATCTGGTAGGGCACCCCGGTCATGGCGCTCACCACTTTGGCGGTCACGATACTGCCGCCCCACGCGCCCACCCGTTTGCCCTTCAGGTCGGCAAAGGTCTGGATTCCGGTCACGGTCACGCGCCCAAAAATATTCTTGCTGGAGGTGGGCGGCTTGGCGAGCAGATGAAGTTCCTCGCGGTGCAGCGGCAGCAGGGTGCGAATGCCTTCTACACGCGCGTCTTGGTCAATTTGCTGGCGGGCCTTGAGCACATCGCTTTGCACGAAGGCCAAGGAAACTTCGTTGTTCAGCAGCAGGTCTATGTTTTCCAGGCTGCCGCTGGTGCCGCGCTCGCGCAGATAGGCGCTCTGGGTGCACACGAGGCCCACGTTTTTGAACATGGCGCTGTAGGTTCCGGTGGGACTGCCTGTAGCGACATTCAGGGTGGGCGGGGCGGCGGCCTGAGCCGCAGGCAGGGTCAGCAAGAGTGAGGTCAATAGGGTGCGTTTCATGGGGTCTCCAAGAGGGGCAAAGGGAAGGTCATTTCAGTTCGCCGTAACCGTCCGAGGTAGACGTGTCGGGCAGGGGGGCAGGTGCGTCTGGCGTAATGGGTGAAGGGGTCGTGACCGACTGCGACGTGGTTCCAAACGCCCCGTTCTGATCCAGAAAAATTACTGCGCCGCAGGCCAGCAGAATCAGGGCGAGCAGGCCGCCTATGACCCGGCTGCGGCTCATGCGCTACCGCCGTTGTGTTGGTCGGCACTGGGCCGTGCAGTCCGTTCCCCACTCGCCAACGCCTGATCCAGCAGTTCGGCGTTGCGTCCGGCGCGTCGGGCAATCTCGCTCAGGGCGCTTTCGGTTACGTGCTGGTCTTCGGCACTCAGGTTGGCCTGCTGAAGCGCCGAGGCCACATTGCCCTTGGCCTGCGCCAACTGCGTGTCTATGCGGGCTTTCTTGATCTGACGGTCAAAGGCCACCAAATCGGCCCGGAGGTCGTCCAAATGTGTCTGGGCGCGGCCAAAGGCTTCCCGGCTCATGCTCAGGTCGCCTTCCCAGCGGGCCACATCTGCGGCGTCCATGTCGGCGCGGTTGGCATTGATCAGGCGCTCAAAGTCGGCCAGATGCCCGTTGGCTTCCGAGAGTTGCCTGCCTTTTGCCAGGATCAGATTCTCAAATTGCCCGCGCTGCAAGATCAGGGTTTCCAGGGGCATGGCCCGCGCGACCCCTTCTTTGGCCTTGATCCGGGCGGCGTTGAGGCCCATCAGCAGTGCAGGCATCAGGAAAATCACGGCCAGTACCGCCACCATCAGGGCCGCGATGGTCACGGTGGTCAGGGCCACGCCCGCCACCGCTACCGCCGCGCCCCCCAAGGCGGCCACCGCCAACACGCCGCCGCCCGTGTACAGCGCGATTTGCCCCGCCGTAATGGGGGCACGCGCCCCAATGTTCTGGGTCACGATGACTTTTTCTGGGCGCACAGGCTGACTCATACATTCTTATACGCCGGAAATGCGAGAGGGGTTGCGGGGAAGTGGGGGATACACCCGGAGTTTAGGGGTGAACGGGGATCTGGGGAGCTAGGTCTAAGGTGTTGGGGCGGGTTCGGTTGCTGGGTGGCCTGCGCCTCCTCAAGGGTACAAGTGAACGCCAGCGTTTGCCTTTCCGCCCTTCCTTAGACCATTAGGCCAATTCGCCGCTTCTCCCCAAGCAACCCAAAAAAGCGCTCCCACCTCTCAGCAGGAGCGCCATGAAGAAAAGAGCTAACGCTTAAGCGCCGACCAGTGCCCGTTCCAGCCCGAACATGCGGTCATCCACAGCAAGGCTTTCGTTTCCGGCCTTGATGGTGGCGGCCAGCGCCTTGGTTTCGGGGAACAGCTTGGCAAAGTAGAACTTGGCGGTCTGCACTTTGGCGAGGTAAAAGCCGTCGCGATCTTGCCCAGCGGCAATCTTGGCGTGGGCAATTTTCGCCATGCGCGCCCACAGGTAGCCGTACACCACGTGCCCGAAAAAGCGCAGGTAATCCACTGCCACCGCGTTCACTTCGTCGGCACCTTCCGGGCCGCTCATGGCCTTCTGGCCCACAACCATGGTTAGGCTGCCCAGTTGGTTGGCGGCCTTGCTCAGAGGATCGAGCATGGGGGCAAGGTCGTCGTCGCCCTCGTTTTCGTCGATAAACGTTTGCAGGATGGTCGCCAGCTTTTGCAGCTTCTTGCCGCCGTCCATCAGCACCTTGCGGCCCAGCAGGTCAAGGCTCTGGATGCCGTTGGTGCCCTCGTAAATCTGGCCGATTCGGGCGTCACGGACGTACTGCTCCATACCCCATTCACGGATGTAGCCGTGACCGCCGAACACCTGCTGGCTCTGCACGGCGATATTAAAGCCGTTGTCGGTCATGAAGGCTTTGGCAATCGGCGTCAGCAGGGCCACCAGATCGGCGGCTTCCTTGCGGGCGGCCTCGTCGGGGTGATGATGCTCGGTGTCGATGCTGAGGGCCAGCCACATCGCCATAGCACGGCCCGCTTCGGTGTAGGCCTTGCCCGTCAACAGCATGCGGCGCACGTCGGGGTGCACGATGATCGGATCGGCATTTTCGGCGGGGTTCACGCGGGGTTCGTGGCGCATCTGGGTGCGGTCTTTGGCGTAGGCCAAGGCGTTCTGGTAGGCAGTTTCGCCAATACCGAGGCCCTGCAACCCCGTACCCAGGCGGGCCGCGTTCATCATGATGAACATGTGGTTCATGCCCTTGTTGATCTCGCCCACGAGGTAGCCAGTCGCGCCGTCAAAGTTCAGCAGGGCGGTGGCGTTGCCGTGAATGCCCATCTTGTGCTCGATAGAACCGCACACGACGCCGTTGCGCTCGCCGATGCTGCCGTCGTCGTTCACCAGGAACTTGGGCACCAGGAACAGAGAAATGCCTTTGGTGCCTTCCGGACTGCCTTCCAAACGGGCCAGCACCAGATGCACGATGTTGGGCGTCAGGTCATGCTCGCCCGCGCTGATAAAGATTTTGGTGCCGCTGATGGCGTAACTGCCGTCGGCGTTGGTGGTAGCCTTGGTGCGAATGATCCCCAGATCGGTTCCGGCGTGTGGTTCCGTCAGACACATGGTTCCCGTCCATTCGCCGCTCACGATTTTGGGCAGATAAATGGCCTTCAGTTCTTCGCTGCCTACCGCGTGCAGTGCCGAATATGCGCCGTGACTCAGGCCGGGATACATGCTCCAGGCCACGTTGGTGGAGTTCATCATTTCGACCAGTACGTTGCTGATCAGGTGCGGCATGCCCTGACCGCCAAATGCGGGGTCGGCGTCCAGCGCCGTCCAGCCTGCGGCGCGGTACTTGTTGTAGGCGGCCTTGAATCCGGTGGGGGTAGTCACGCTGCCGTCGTCGTGGCGCACGCAACCTTCCTGGTCGCCCACCGCGTTCAGGGGCAACAATTCGCCTTCCACAAAGCGGGCGGCCTCCTCCAGCACCTGGTTCATCAGGTCGCCGTCGGCGGTGTCGTTCTCGGCATAAAAAGGCATCTTCGCCAGTTGTGCCGGAGCGTCTAGCAGTTCGTGCATCAGGAATTTCACGTCACGCAGGGGGGCTTTGTATACAGGCATAAAACACTCCTCGCAGGGGTTCGCCCGACGAAGGGACGCAACCCGGCATTGTTGATTGAACTCAGTCTAAAACTTTTTGGCGACGTTGTCATGTGATTCAACCCTGCTGACAAACCAGGCTGGGGGTGTCCCGACGTGTCTCTAGGCCGGGAACAGCGCTGCAAGTCCCTCATCAAACCTAGAGCGGAGATTTACCTTCAGGCTAAAAACAGTCGAATCACGCGGAAATTCATCTGTCGGGGGCGGGGGCCATCTGTCCCGGCTAGTCTGTCTGCGTTCCCTGTCTGTATTTCGGGTATGTTGTTAAAGATCATGAACTACCCAAGCCTTGTTTGGCACCTCAAGCGCACCGAGCTGTTTGCTGATCTTGAGCTGACCGAACTGGAGCGCGTGGCTGCCACGACGCCCTACCGTTCTTATCAGCCGGGTGAAGTGATTTACCGCATGGACGACCCTTCCGACGCGCTGTATTTCGTTCGCAGCGGCCTCGTGAAAATCAGCAAGCTGTTTCCGAACGGCAAGGAGGCCATTCTCAGCGTTATTGGGCAACACGACACCTTTGGGGAATTGTTGTTGCAAGCCGATGAACGCCGCCCCACACAGGCCGAAGCCCTAGAGCGCACCACCCTGATCGTGCTGCCGCGCGGTGAACTGCAAAAGCTGCTGAACAGCAAGCCCGAACTTGCCATGAAGCTGATTCGCCTGATGGCTGCCCGCTTGTTTGAAGCCCAAAGCTGGACGGCTGCCGTGAGTGCCTACAGCGCCCCTGAGCGTGTGGCGAGCCTGCTGTACCGCTTGGCCCGCGAATTTGGTCGCCCACACGCACAGGGCGTGGAACTGGCCCTCAAGTTGAACCAGGAAGACATTGCCCGCATGGTCGGGGCCACCCGCGAAACCGTCAGCCATAGCCTCGGTAAACTCAAGCAGGAAGGCGCGATTATGCGGGCTAGAACTCCGATCATCGTCAGGATGGAAGCCCTGAAACGGTACCTCGAACAAAGCAACTGAGTTGTGAGCACGAAAGACGGACGCATCCGGTGGGCAATCCCTGCCGATGCGTCCGCTTCGGCTTGGGTACACGTCAGCAGTTGGCAAGACACCTACGCCGGACTCATGCCCGCAGATTTTTTGGCAGGCATGACCAATATCGCCGCACAGGAACGCCGCCGTACTTTTTGGGAACGGCATGTAGGCAGTCCCGATCACGTCACGTTGGTAGCTGAACTTGGCGGAGAGGTGGTGGCCTTCGTTTCCGGTGGCCCGGCCCGCGAGCATCCCGGCTACGATGCCGAACTCCATACCCTATACGCCCTGCCGCACGCCAAAGGCTTGGGCCTCGGCCGCCGCCTCAGCGCTGCTTTGGCAGAAGAATTGCAGGCACGCGGTTTTCAGTCCCTCTTCCTCTGGGTGCTGGACGTGAACCCCACCCGTGCCTTCTACCTGCATCTGGGTGGACGCGAGGCAGGGGAGAAGATAGAACTTATTCCGGGCGGAGAGTTGCGCGAAATTAAGGTTGTCTGGGACGACTTGGACGCTTTGATTTCGAAAAGTTGATTCCAAGTTGAAGTAATAGAAAGCGGCGGAGACTTGATAGCTCCGCCGCTTTGTTTAGTGTCTAGCTTTTAGATCTGTTTATTCAACCGTCACACTCTTGGCGAGGTTGCGGGGCTTATCCACGTCCTTACCAAGTGCTGTTGCTGTGAAGTAGCTCAGCAATTGCAGCGCGATCACGTTCACAATCGGGCTGACCATCTCGTGTGCGCGGGGCACGTACAGCACGTCGTCGGCGTGTACGGCATTGGCGGTGTCGCCGTCGCTCAGCAGGGCAATGACTTTGCCCGCCCGCGCCCGCACTTCCTGCAAGTTGCTGATGGTTTTCTCCAGCAGGAAGCTCTCGGTGGCGATGACCACCACAGGCAGATTCTCGTCGATCAGGGCAATCGGGCCGTGCTTCATCTCGCCCGCTGCGTAGCCTTCGGCGTGGATGTAGCTGATTTCCTTCAGCTTCAGCGCACCCTCAAGGGCGGTGGGGGCATTCACGCCACGCCCGAGGAACAGGTAATCGCGGGCGTGGGCGTATTTCTCGGCCACTTTCTTGATGGCTTCGACGCGATCCGGGGCCAACGCTTCTTCCACCAGACGCGGCAGTTCGCGAGCGGCATGCAGCAGTTCTTTGGCTTTTTCGTCGGTCAGGGTGTTGCGGGCGCGGGCCAGCCAGAGCGCCAGCATCAGCATGGCCGACACCTGCGCCGTGTACGCCTTGGTACTCGCCACGCCGATTTCGGGGCCGGCATGGATGTACAGCGTGTCGTCCAGTTCACGGGTCATGGAGCTGCCCTTGGCATTGATGACGCCGAGGGTTTTCGCGCCGTGCTTCTTGGCTTCGCGCAGGGCTTCCAGCGTGTCAATCGTCTCGCCCGATTGAGATACCACAATCGCCAGGGTGTTCTCGCTGACCAGCGGCGAGCGGTAACGGTACTCGCTCGCCACGTCCACTTCTACCGGAATCCGGGCCAGTTGCTCGATCAGGTATTCGCCCACCAGTCCGGCGTAATAGGCCGTACCACACGCGATAATACTGATGCGCTTGAAGCTGGCCGGATCAAGGTTGATGTCCAGATTCACCTCGCCCGTTTCGTCGTGCAGGCGGCCAATGAGGGTGTTGGTCAGGGCAGTGGGCTGCTCGTAGATTTCCTTGAGCATGTACGTGTCGTAGCCGCCCTTCTCGGCAGCTTCGGCGTCCCAATCGATATGCTCGATGTCGCGCACAACGGTGTTTCCGGCCAGGTCGGTAATGCGGAAGCCGTCGTCGTGCAGCACCACCATATCGCCGTCGTGCAGGAAGACCATCTTGCGCGTGTAGGACAGCAGCGCGGGCACGTCGGACGCCAGGAACATCTCGCCCTCGCCCACGCCCATGACCAACGGGCTGACCGTGCGGGCCGCCACGATTTCGCGGTGATCCACGTGTGTCACCACGATGCCGTAAGCGCCGCGCACCTGTCCCAGCGCGGCCCGAACCGCTTCGTACAGGTCGCCGGAGTAGGCTTCTTCGATCAGGTGGGCCAGCACTTCGCTGTCGGTTTCGCTCTTAAAGCTGTGGCCGCGCTCCATTAGGCCCGCTTTCAGGGTCAGGTAATTCTCAATGATTCCGTTGTGAATGATCACGATACGCCCGTCTTCGGTGGCGTGCGGGTGCGCGTTGGTGTCGTTGGGCAGGCCGTGCGTGGCCCAGCGCGTGTGGCCGATGCCCAGCGTGCCTTCCAGCGGCTTGCCTTCCAGCAGCGTACTCAGGTTGGCCAGTTTGCCCGCCTTCTTCTTGACCTCAATGTGCGTGCCGTTGCGAATAGCCACGCCCGCGCTGTCATAGCCGCGGTATTCCAACTTGGCGAGGCCCGAAATGAGAACGTCCTGCGCCTGCCGACTGCCGATATACCCTACGATTCCACACATAAGCACTCCGTCCCACACGGCCAGAAAGCTGGTGGGGGTGTCTGTTTTAGTTTGTTTGCATGACGGCTAGACCTTATGCCTACGTTGCCGTGGGGGTTATCGTCCGGCCTTCCCGTACCAAGTGGTACGGCGGGTAGGCGCTCATGCTCGCCTGAGGGCATCCGCAGAATGCTCGCTGACCCTCACCTCGTTTCCCCGTCTGCCAGTCTTGCCCGGCGGCGGGGCCTTGCGCTGCCCTGTTGTTCCTTCGTGTAGACCCGACACCATAAGTCTGCCCCGCAGTGTATCACCCCCGCCTGAGCAAAGTGAGCAAGATACTCACCGGGGGTGTTGGTTGGAGGCGTTCGTTGGGGAGCAAGGCTGGTTTGCCCCTGTTGGCTCACCCTTGTCTAAAGGCGTGTCTAAAGCCGGAGTGGGACAAGTTGCCGTGCCCGTGCGGAGGCCGCCTGATAGGATGGCGGCACGGCAGGCGGCCCGGCGCTGTGAATCCCTAGTTCAGGGAAGCACCACAGCCGGGTAGGTCCGCAGCACGGGCGCTTTTGGCGCAGTTGTTCAGCACCAGTTGTCAGCAGATCGTTTCCGCACCCATACTTCAGCTCCACCACACCCCCTATTTCAGAGGACACCCATGCCGACGTACCTGTACAAAAACACCCTGACCGGAGAGGTCTACGAACTGCGCCAGAGCATGCGCGACGAAGCCTACACCACCCACCCCGAAACTGGCGTAGCAGTCAAGCGCATTCTGGCGCGGCCCAGCATCGCCTTTAAGGGCAGCGGCTTTTATGTCAACGATTCCCGCCCCGCCGCCAACGGTGATTCGGGCGGCGGCTCGTCTTCGGGTTCCAGCTCCAGCAGCAGTTCTTCCAGCGGCAGCAGCAGCGGTTCTTCCGATGGAGGCAGCAAGGGCAAGAGCGGCGGCGAATGACCCCCGGCACGCCCCGGCCCTCTGACGCGGCAGAGCTTCAGGTGCAGGCGGATGTTTCCCGCACTGGAACGCCTGTGAGTGCAGCACGGCCTAAGCGCCCGCTTGCGCCTATGCTGGCCGTTGCCCTGCTGCTGTCAGCGGCGGTGGCGGGCGCGTATGTCACGGGGCGCGTCTCTGCCCAGCGTGCCCTCGTCACGTCCGATGAAATCAATACCGTCGAAGTGGTGCAGAAGTCTATTCAGGCGGTGGTGCGCGTGGATTCGCGGCTCCGCAAGGAATTTTTGCAGCCCGGCGACGATCCCATAGAAGTGGGCACGGGATTCTTTTACAAAAAAGATCTGATCGTGACCAATTACCACGTCATTCAGTATCAGGAATCGGTGAGCGTGACGCTGTCGAACGGGCGGCGCGTGAACGCCAGAATTGAAGGCGTAGACCCCGGCATAGACATTGCCATTTTGCGCGTGACCGGCGTTACGGCCCCCAAAACCCTGAGCTTCGGCCAGAGCGCCCGCCTGATTCCCGGCCAAAAACTGATCAGCATCGGGACGCCGCTCCGCATCCAAAACTTTGTGGGCGCAGGCATTTTTAGCGTGATGGTCAGCCCCCGTGACGTGCCACGCAACGACAATCTGGGATCGGAAATCGGGCAGTACATTTCTACGACCACCAGCATCCAGCCCGGCAATAGCGGCGGCCCAATCCTGGATTCTCGCGGCGCGGTGGTGGGTGTGGCCGACCTGAACGCTGCCCCCAGCGGTCTGATTCCCGGCACCATCGGCATCGCCATTCCCGGCGATCTGGTCAAACAAAGTTTGGATGATCTGGAGAAAATTGGCGTCCCTCAGCGCGGCACTCTGGGTGTCACGCTGGTAGACCTGGACACGCTTGACCCGGCCCTCCGCAGTCTGGCGGGCCTGAACAGCAGCGAAGGCGCACTGGTGGACGAAGTGCCCGCTGGAAGCGCCGCCGCACGGGCCGCCCTGCGCGGTTCGCTCCGCAACAGCAAAGATCAGTTCTTGGCTCCCCTCGGAGACATCATCGTGGCGGTGGACGGCCAACGGGTGCAAAACTCGTTCGATGTGATCCGTATCGTGGCGGCCAAACGGCCCGGCCAGACGGTGACGTTGCGGCTGTGGCGCAACAAGAAGAGTGTAGATGTGAAGGTGACGTTGCTGCGGCGCACGTTGCAGTAAACCAGCAGAGCAAAAACTCTACCCCCATCGCCGCCGCGCCCCCTCTCACTCCACCCGGCGCGGCGGCGCTATCATTTCCCCCGTCATGTACTTGGTCATAGAAGGCCCCATCGGGGTGGGAAAAACCAGCCTCGCGGGGCGACTGGCTGCCCGTTACGGCGCAGACCTGAATCTGGAAATCGTAGAAGAGAATCCGTTCCTGGCGCGGTTTTACGAAGACCCCGCTGCCTACTCCTTTCAGGTGCAGGTGTTCTTTTTGCTTTCGCGCTTCAAGCAACTCAGCACCCTGTCTCAGCCGGGCCTCTGGAGCGGCAACGTGGTTAGCGATTACCTGTTCGCCAAAGATTTTATTTTTGCGGCCATGAATCTCAAAGACGCCGAATTTTCCCTGTACGAAGACCTGTATTCCCACCTGTCGCCGCGCCTGCCTACGCCCGATCTGGTGGTGTACCTGCGGGCCGATACCGACCTGCTGCTGCGGCGTATAGAACAGCGTGGGCGGCCCTTCGAGCGCGATATGCAGGCCGCGTATCTGGCCGACCTGACCGGGCGCTACGACGAATACTTCCGCACCTATCCCCACCCGCTGCTGACCGTGGACGCCAGCGGCTATGACTTTGTGGGCAAAGAGGCCGACGAGCAGGCCATTGTGGAGCAAATAGAGGCGGCGCTGGCAGCGGCGAGCGCGGCGGACTGATGAGGGAAGGAATGTGGTTGGTGGATCGTGAATCGTGGGCTTGGGGGCGTGTTCTTTCTACGATCCACACTCCACGAGCTGGTTTTCAGCGGCAGGCCCGCTAGATGTACGTCGCCGTTTCAGGCAACATCGGCAGCGGCAAAAGCACCCTGACGCGGATGCTGGCCGAGCGCTACGGCCTGCGCCCCGTGTACGAACCGTATACCGACAACCCGTATCTGGAAGACTTCTACCGCGATATGCGGCGCTATTCCTTCCATTCTCAGGTGTATTTCCTCAGCCGCCGCCTGGAGCAACACCTGAATCTGGTCACTGGGGCCCGGTACGTCATTCAAGACCGCACCGTGTTCGAGGACGCCAACATTTTTGCCCGCAACCTGTACGAATCGGGCCAGATGGAAGAGCGTGACTGGGCCACCTACCGGGGGCTGTACGAGGGGATTTTGCCTGCTCTGCGCCTGCCTGACCTGCTGATTCACATCGACGCCAGCCTGACCACCCTGCAAAGCCGCATAGCCCAGCGGGGCCGCAGCTACGAGCAGACCATTCCCGAAGCGTACTTGGGTGGGTTAAACCGCCTGTACGACGGGTGGGTGGCAGGTTTCGACGCCTGCCCGGTGGTGCGCGTGCCCGGCGATCAGTTGGACTTTGTGCAAGACCCCGCCGCGTTTCAATGGGTGTGTGACCGCGTGCAGGCCTTTGGATTTGGTTTGCCGTTGTTGAGGTAGAAAAGTTCTGATGTGGGTGGAGAGAACCTCAGAAGTACAAGATGTACATTGATCAACGTATGACTGGTTTGATATTTAGACCGCACGCATAGATATGGATCGCCTTCCCACCATCCCAACAGAGACAAATTATTGCTACACCATGTACGTCAGGCAATGCGGCCATCTTGAAGCTTGGTTTTGTCCGTACTGGGGCGGCAAGCAGCATGGCGCTCTGTCAAAGCGTTGGGGGGAATGCCTGTATCTGAAGAAACAGGACAATCCATTTTCGCCAGACTCGGCAGGCCAATTGTTGTACGACGCCGTTAAAGATTATGCCTGTCCCGAATATTCACCAGATTGGTAAATTCCCCCAACACTGCTAGCGTTGGCCCATGCTTCTCCGTGACCTTGCCCACAGCCTAGATGTTGTCCCCGAAGAGGGCGTGTGGCCCGACCTCGACCTGACCGGAATTACCCACAACGCCGCATGGGTGCAACCCGGTAACGTGTTCGTCGCCATTCGCGGCGCTCGGTTCGACGGGCACAGCTTTCTGGACGATGTGGCCGCACGCGGGGCAGTGGCAGTCTTGGGTGAAGGCCTGCCAGACGGCGTTTCTTCCCCCTTGCCCTATTTGCAGGTGGCCTCGGCGCGGGCTGCGTTGGCCGATGCAGCGGCGGCATTGGCGGGCCATCCGGGGCGGGCACTGAAGGTGGTGGGCGTGACCGGAACCGACGGTAAAACCACCACCAGTTGGCTGACCCGGCACCTGTTACGGGCCGCCGGACTGCCCACCGGCCTGCTGAGTACGGTGGGCTACGAACTGCCAGACGGCCAGTTGCGCCACTTCCCGGCCCATTTCACCACGCCCGAAGCGCCGCAAGTGCAGGCCACCCTGCGCGATATGGCTAACGCGGGCGGCGCGGCAGTGGTTCTAGAAGCCAGCAGCCACGCCCTCGCTCTAGACCGGGTGCGCGGCGTGCCGTGGGCGGTGGCGGTCTGGACTCACCTCAGCTCCGAGCATCTGGATTTTCATGGCACTCTAGAAAATTACTTTGCCGACAAGCGCAAGCTGATCGAACGTGCCCCGTTTGCCGTCCTAAACGCCGACGACCCCTGGACGGCCCAACTGCGCGGCATCGCTCCCGCCGAAATCACCTATTCGGCAGAGGGCCAGCATGCCGACTGGCAGGCACGCGGGGTGCAGGAAACGGCAGACGGCCTACATTTCGAGGTTATTTCGCCTCTGGGCCAGTTCGCGGTGCACCTGCCCATGATCGGGCGATTCAATGTGGCAAATGCTTTGGCGGGTATGGCGGCGGCGGCGTACTTGGGGGCCACTGCCGAGCAGTTGGTAGCGGGCCTGGCGTCGTTCCGGGGCGTGCCGGGGCGCATGGAATTGGTGGCTGGCGCTGCAACCGCACCCCGCGTGATCGTGGATTTTGCCCATACGCCGCCCAGTTTGGAAAAAGTGCTGACTATGCTGCGGGCCACCACTGCCGGGCAACTGTGGGTGGTGCTGGGGTCGGCGGGCGGGTTGCGCGACCCCAGCAAACGTGCGCCGCTGGGTGAGGTGGCCTCGCGCTTGGCCAACCACGCCGTCTTTACCGAAGAAGACCACCGCGATACCCCGCTGGCCGGCATTCTGGCCGAAATGGAACGCGGAGCGCGGGAGGGCGGTCAGGCCAATTTCGTGTCTATTCCAGACCGCGCCGAAGCCATCGCCCACGCGATTCATGCGGCCCGGCCCGGCGACACCGTACTGCTGGCCGGAAAAGGCCCCGAAGATACACTGGAGCGGAACGGGGAAACGTTGGCCTGGAATGAGGTAGAGGTAGCGCGGGCAGCGTTGGCAGGGCGCAGGGAGTAGCGTCTCTGAATACTGACGGCGAACCCTATGCTGGACGTGTGCTGATCCAACTTCTTGCAGATTCTGGGAGCAAACCCTCTGCTTCCGGCTTCGGTTGTGCACCTGACCGAACGGAGTCCGGCACCAGTATTCAGGGCTAGACGGGAGTTGGCCCGCCCCAACCCCGCTAGCATGGCTCCATGTTGATTAGGCAGGCCCCGTGTTGACCATGCAGGAACTCAGACGCAGTTTGCCCCGGCCCGGACGGGTGGAGTGGATTGGCCTCCGGGAAGGCCGCCGCTTGCCTGTTCACAGCGTGCCGGAAGCCGAAGCTCATCCGTTGGTGGGCTTGCTGGGCGATCATGGCAAAACCGCGCCGGGCCGGTTGCGGGCCATTTCGGGCGAGGCCATTCCATTTGAAGCTGAGGAGGAAGTACCGCCGCACCCTCCAATCGCTGCTCAAGCTGGCTGGCCCCAGACTGGTTGGAGCGGCCCCGGCAAGCGCCATATCACGCTTATTCAGGCCGAGCATCTGCCCGTTATTGCGGCTCTGGCGGGTGTGGAATCCGTGACGCCCGAAGAGATGCGGCGCAATATCGTCGTCCGTGGCATCTCGGTGCTGGCCCTCAAGGACGCCCGCTTTCAGCTTGGGGAAATGATTTTGGAAGGCACCGGCGAATGCCACCCCTGCTCACGCATGGAAGAAACCTTTGGGCCGGGCGGCTACAACGCGGTGCGCGGGCACGGCGGCATCACGGCGCGGGTGGTGCGGGGCGGTCTGATCCGGGTAGGCGACGTACTGACCGTGTTGCCCGATTGACCCTCTGGCGGCAGCCGACGCCGTATGCTGGAACCCGTGAGTCAGTCCCGTCCTTCAGCCCGCCGCGTCCGGGCGTTCACTATTCAGCGGGCCTTCGGGTTCTCGCGCCTCATCGTCGAACTCGGCGTGTTCAGTTCGCTGGCCTTCAGTTTGGCCCTGTTCGTGGCCGCCATCGTGCAGGCGTATGTCAGCATCACCAAGGCGTTTGGACATTTGGGCGATGAAAATACCACCAAGCATCTGATGATTGCCGCCGTGGAGCAGACCGATACGTTACTGGTGGCGATGGCCCTACTGATCATCAGCCTCGGTATGCAGTCGTTGTTCATCGGCGGCGTCAAAAACGTGCCCGAATGGTTGCATATCCGCACCTTCGAAGACCTGAAACAAAAGTTATTGGGCGTCGTAGTCACGGCCATCGCCGTAGACTTTTTTTCGGTGGCGCTGGAATGGACGGGCGGCTACGACGTGCTGATCTACGGCGCAGCGGTGGCCGCCATGATCTTGTCTATTGGCGTGTATTCGGTCATTTTATCGCGCCAGAGCGAGCGGCATCAGGCGGGCGGGTCTCATCAGGCTGGGCCGGACACATCCAAGCATATGGAACTGGAGCAGGAGAATACCGCCAAGTGACGCCCCCTTCCTTGCCTTCCTCGCGGGTGCGACTGGACGAGCGATTAGAAGCAGTATTGGCCCTCTTGCACACGGGCGTCCACGCCGACATCGGCTCCGATCATGCCAAATTGCCCCTGCGCCTGATCCAAACTGGGCGGGCGCAGCGCTGCCTGGTCGTGGAACTGAATCCCGGCCCGCTGGCACTGGCACGGCGCAATGTGACCCGCGCCGGACTGACAGACCACATTGAGATTCGCGCAGGCAACGGCTTTGCGCCCCTTCGCTCCGCCGAGGCCGACAGCGCCAGTATTACGGGCATGGGTGCGGGCACTATTGCGGGCATCTTGCGGCGGGCAGAGGCAGGCGTGTTGCCGCCGACGCTGGTCTTGCAGCCCAACGACAACCCGGCCCCCATTCGCGTGTGGGCGCAGGAGTCGGGTTACCAGCTGACCCATGAGCGCCTGATAGACGGCTACTGGCCTTACCCGGTGCTGCGCCTGCTGAGGCACTCCGGCCCCGATCCGGCTTATCGGGACTTGCCGCACGCCGCCGCCCTGCGCTACGGCCCCCACCTGCTGCGTGAGGCTGGGCCGCTGCTGGCCGCCCGAATCCGCGCCGACGTGCTGCGCCTGACGCCGTTGGCTGCACCGGGCCGTACCGCGCAACTGGAACTGAACGCCGCACAGGACGCACTCCGGGTGATCGAAAGCCTTGCCGGAACATAAAACAAAAAATCCGCCTATGGGCGGCTGTTGATTTAACTTGATTAACGATAATATAGCGCGGTATGCAGGGCCAGTCAAGCTATGCAGGCGTATCTGAGAAAGTGCGTGCTGAACGGTGTTTGATTGGGAATCAATAGAGCCGGAACACTTCACACCAACCCGGCTACAAATTCAGGCATTTCTCTGGACAGCCCAAAACAAAAAATCCGCCTTGTAGTGGCGGTGGATTAACTTGATTGAAGAAATTATAGCGCGGTATGCAGGGCCAGTCAACCTATACAGGCCGATGGTCGTGGTTTCTTAGGAATGACTGCAGTTTAATAAAGCATGAACGACCTGACGTGTCCAGCGTGCGAGGGCGTCTATATCGTCAAAAACGGTCACGCCCAAACCGGCAAACAGCGGTATCTGTGCCGTGTATGCCGACATCAGTTCACCCTGAACCATACCCGAACGCCGGTTTCGCCCCAAACCGTGACCCTGGTTGACCATTTGCTGTCCGAACGCCTGTCTCACCGGGGCATTTGCCGCGTCGTCGGGGTCAGTCGAAGCTGGTTCCGCCGCCACCTCCACTCCCTGATCAAGACCGTGCCACACACCATCGAGCTCGAATCACCTGTCGCAAAAAAAGGGTAAGCACTCCAGCACCAGCGCAGCTGGTGCTGGAGTGCGATGAGTTATGCACCTTTGTGGCGCAGCAGACAAAGAACATCTGGATCTGGCTCGCCATGAACCGCGCCACCCGCCAGATCGTCGGCTGTTTCGTCGGAAACCGAGATGCCGCTGGAGCCTTCGGGTTGTGGCAGAGCCTCCCTCCCCCTTATCTCGATGCCGTGTGTCATACCGACGGCCTGAGTGCCTATAAAGGCGTGGTGTTCGGTGCGCTGCACGTCATCGGCGGGACACAACACATCGAACGCTTCAATGCCACCCTGCGGCTCCGTATCGCTCATTTGGTACGCAAGAGCCTGTCCTTTAGCCGCAAACAAGAGCATCTCGAGCTCCTGATCTGGATGTTCATTCACCGCTACAACGCGTCATTACGTTGAAGCCACGACCAGGCCGATTACTTAAGCTGGGGCCATGCCGTACGCTTTGACGCCCGCTACGCCCGAAGAATGCGTCTTGATGGGCTGTTCCCCAACCTTGCCGCGAGCGCCTTCCAAGCGTGGGTGTTGCTGGGAAGGTAGGGCGGAATGTCGGAGGAGGGGAGAGCAGTGTCAGGCTCCGAGCTTTAGACCTGTGTCAATTCTTGTTCCGGGGGACGCTGCGATCTGTAGCGCCTCAACACCTCGGATTCGGCGCTGGCGAGGTCAGCGTGCTTTCCCACCGTCTGCCCGGTGCTGCGGAGCTTTAACGTCACCGCCTCGAGAATGAGGCCCTCGCGTTCGGCTTCGGCCTGTGTCACCTCGCTGTAATGATCGTCGCCGCGATCCGAATAGCCGTACTCTGAACCGCACACGAAGATCCGTTCCTGCTGGCCCGCGTATTGCAACCGGTACTCCAAATCCACCTGAAGGCACTTCACCCACAGTTGATAGGGGCTGTGCAGGAACACCTCAAAATCAGCGAGTGGTTTTGAACCGGCCCACGCGGCGCTGCCGTATAGCTCGATGGGTTGTGCTTCTTCCCGCACAACGTCACGGGGCGGCCTGACCTCGGCGGAGATGGGAAGTCGCCGGAGGGTACGGTACGCCCGGTAGCGGGCCAGCACCCAATTTTCCAGCTCTGAGAGCAGTTTGTCTGTGGCAACGGGTTCGCCCTGATAGCGGCACTCCAGGCGGTCCAGTTCGCGCTCGGCCTTCTGAACCATGCCGCCCTCTACATGCTCCGTCACCCTGAAAACTTCGTGCAAAGTAAATGGCCCCGACGCGAGCACCTCTGCCCGGTTCTGCGCTTGGGGGCCACTCCAGCCCGGTGGACGCGCACGCAGGAGCGCCAGAGTCCAGACCAGTTGGTTGAACCGGTACGGAAGCACCAGAAAGACGAAGGCGGAGGCCACGATGGTGGTGGCTGAAACCCAAAACGGCTTCACGCCCCCTCCCACGCCCACGAGGATTCCAAGGCTGAATCCGATGTACGCCCAAGTCATTACCGTTCGCCAGCGGCGAAAGCGGCTGCGGTAGAAGCCCCAATTCAGGGCAGCCAGAAGAATAAGTGTCAGGGGCAGCAGCAAAAAAGCATGCGCTGAGACAAGTAAAAACCCCCACAGGCCAGTGATGAGGAACGCCAGAAGCGCCGAGAGGTTCCACAGATAGGCGGTCACCTGATGATGCTACGCGTTGCAGCGAACAGTAAGCTTGGGCCATGCAGCACGCCCTGACCCTCAGTGACAGCAAGTTTAACGGCGGCCCGCTCACCTTGCGGCCCCTGATGCCCGCCGACTTTCCTGCGCTGATGGCCCTGACCCGTGCCACACCCGATCAGTGGGCCTTGATGGGGAGCCAACCCACCGAGGAAGCCTATTTTCAGGCCGCGCTGGACGCCCCCGACGCCCTGCCATTCGTGCTGGAAGTAAACGGTGAGGTGATGGGCGGAACCCGTCTGGGCGCACTCAGTCAGGCCAACCGCGCCGCCGAAATTGGCTGGACATTCCTCAGCCCCGCCCTGCACGGCACGGGGGCCAACCGCCGCATGAAGCTGACGCTGCTCACTTACGCCTTTGAAGGTCTCTGGGACGGCCTCGGCTGCGTGCGCTTGCAAATCAGAACCGACGCCCGCAATGTTCGCAGTCAGCGGGCCATAGAAAAACTGGGAGCAGTGCGCGAAGGGGTGTTGCGCTCGGACATGATCACGGCCAGTGGCTATGTCCGCGATACGGTGATGTATTCCATCACGCGGGAGGAGTGGCCGGGGGTGAAGGCGGAACTGGGTGGCGGTGACGTGAGCAGTGTCGAAAGTGCTGGGGTCTAAGGGTCGAGGGTCTAAGCGACTAGGGAAGAGCAAGCTCAAGCTCTTGCCCTTTGCGCGAGAGGGGCTCTGCCAAACAGCGGGGTGAGGGGGCCACCGGGAGGCGCAACCGCCCCAACGACTTCTCTCCCGTCGCTCATTTGGCCTATGCCCAGCCCGCGCCTGCCCGCTACACTGGGGGCCATGACCGCACAACTAGAGGCTGTGGAACGCATTCTGGCCGTTCCCGAAGACCAAACCCGCTGGGACACGTTTGCGCCGCGCTATCAGGTGTTGCAAAACGCTGAACTGACTGCAGCGGACGTTCCCGCCTGGCTGGCCCAGTGGAGCGCCGTGGACGCCGATCTGACGCAGGCCCGCTCCAAACTCTCGACCCGTGCCGACCTGCACACCGATGACGAGGCAATACAGGCCCGCTTTCAGGCGTTTGTGCAGGACGTGATTCCCGGCGTCCAGCGGGCCGAGCAAGCCCTGACCGAAAAGTTGCTGGCCGTGCCCGATTACGTGCCCGCCCCCGATTTTGCCCTGAATTACCGCCGATTCCGCGACGCTGCCGCCCTGTTCCGTGAGGCGAACGTAGAACTAGGCACCACCCACGAGCAGCAGATGTCGCGGCATGGCGTCATCACGGGCAACCAGAACGTGACACTGGACGGCGAAAGTGTAACCGTGCCGCAGGCCAAAGCCAAGCTGGACGACCCTGACCGCGCTGCCCGCGAAACCGCATGGCGAGCATTGGCGGCCAGCAATCTGGAGGTGGCCCCCGATCTGGACGCGCTGATGCTGGAACTGATCACTACGCGCCAGCAATTGGCCCGCAACGCCGATCTGGGCAATTTCCGTGATTACACCTGGAAGCGCCTGGACCGCGTGGACTACACGCCCGCCGACTGCACCGCCTTCCATGAGGCCGTGCGCGAGGAAGTGGTGCCGCTGACGACCCGCATGATGGCCGACATTGCCGCCAAACTGGGCCTCGATACTGTGCGCCCCTGGGATTACAACCGCAACAATCTGCTTGACCCGGAAGGCCGCGCACCGCTGAAGCCCTTTCATACAGGCGCAGAACTCGAAGACCTCGCCCAGACCGCCTTTGACGCGTTGGACGCCGATCTGGGTAAACGTTTCCGCTCTATGCGCGGCGGCCTGCTGGATCTGGAATCGCGCCCCGGCAAAATGGCCCACGCCTACTGCGAGTATTACCCCGTCGAAAATCAACCCTTTGTGCTGATGAACGTGGTGGGTACGGGCGAAGACGTGCGGGTGCTGTTTCACGAGGTCGGTCACGCCTTCCACGGCTTTTACAGTGGCGATGCCCAACCGTTGCTCTGGAACCGCTGGAGTCCGATTGAGTTCGTAGAGATTCCCAGCATGGCCATGGAATTCCTGACGCTCGATCATCTGGGCCACGCCCTGACGCCCGAAGAACTGAACCGCTACCGCCAGAAGCAACTGGAAGGCGTGGTGGCCTTCTTGCCGTGGGCCGCGCAGATGGACGCTTTTCAACACTGGCTCTACGCCGAAGCGCCCGCCGATTTGACCATCGCCGATTTGGATTCCAAGTGGTTGGAGCTTGACCGTACCTTCCATCCATTCATCAACTGGGACGGGCTGGATCAGAACATCCGGGCCAAAGGCTGGCAGTATTACCACATCTTCCGAGCGCCCTGTTATTACATCGAGTACGCCATGTGCTACCTCGCGGCGGTGGGAATCTGGCAGCAGGCGCGGCTTGACCCAGCAGCGGCCCTCACCAAATACAAAGCCGCCCTGCGCCTTGGCAGCACCGCCCCCAACCCAGAGTTGTACCGTGCAGCGGGCGTCGAATTCCGCTTTGACCGCGAGTACATCAAGGGGCTGATGGGCTTTTTGGGCGAGCAGTTGGCGTAGAACCGCAAAGCTTGAGCGGGTTTGGCGGGGACAGGTCGTCTGGCTTGTCCCTGCTCTGTATTGCTGTTCAGGTCACCTTTTTGTGCTATCCGCCACTTTGCCGATGCATTCCCACCCTGTTTGGCACAAACTGGAGTATGACGGCAACAAGCGTACAGGTGGAAGCATTCGACAAGGGCGCGGCGTCCCCCCAAGAGCGGCTGGCAGCGGCAGAACTGATTATGGCCTGCTACGCGGCGGCCTATCCCGAAGACCCCCCACTGGTGCAGGGGCAGGTGGCGGCAACTTTAGGAGATCATCTGCCCGATGAACGGGTGTTGCCCTTTATGGTGCGGCGCGGCCAGCAAGTGATCGGCTGGGCCAAACTGGAATTCAGCCTCACCCAGAATTTGCATGCCGCACACGCCAATATCATGGTTCATCCCGAACACCGCCGCGCAGGAGTGGGCCGCGCTCTGGCCGCTACAGTCGAGCAGCAAGCCCGCCAATACGGGCGGCGGCTCGTGACCTTCATGACCTCTGACCGGGTGCCTGCTGCCCAAGCTTTTGCCGACAATCTGGGCGGAGAAGCCGCGCTGCCCATGCGCCAGAGTCAATTGGTGGTGGGGGATGTGAGTGCCGAACTTTTAGACCACTGGTGTACCCGTCCCGAAGCCGATCCCTACCAGCTGCACGTCTGGACGACCCTTCCCGAAGAGTACCTCAGCCGCGCCGCCGACCTGATGGGCGTCATGAACAGTGCGCCAAGGGGTGACTTGGACGTGGAGGACTGGACGATCACACCCGATATGATCCGGGGCTGGGAAGCGATGATGGCCAAAGAGGGCGAGGTCTGCCTGACGTTGGCCGCCGAAGACCCGGCCACAGGCACGCTGGCCGGATATACACAACTGTTCTGGCATCCTCAGCGGGCCAGCATTGCCTATCAGGGCGCAACCGGCGTGCGGCCAGAATACCGGGGCACGGGCCTCGGCAAATGGCTCAAGGCCGCCGCCCTGCGCGAGTTGCCCACCTGTTGCCCCGGCACACACTTTATTCGTACCAACAACGCCAACGTCAACGCGGCCATGCTCGCCATCAATGTGCAGATGGGCTTTTTGCCCTACGCAGCCTTAACCGAATGGCAGATCAAGCTGGACTGATTTCCGGCTTCAGCCCCCCAATTTCGTGTGTTCAAATCGCAGCCGTGCGCCGCATTGGACAAATCTGGCGCGGCGGATATTCCGTTCGCTGCCGGAGCCGGGGGTCACGTTCACGCTGGCGAGATCTGCCCCTTGCTGTGCCGCCAGATGCAGGCGGGCTGTCAGCAACGCCGATTGCACGCCCCGCCTGCGCTGCTCTGACAAAGTAGCTCCGCTGAAGAACATAGCCACGCCCAGGTCTGTTCCCATCAGTCCCACTCCGGCAGGCTGATCGTCCAGCCACGCCATCACCCGTGTGATGTTGGGCAACTCCGCATTCACCCCCATAATGGCCTCGCTGCCCGGCCCGAAGGCTCGGCAGGCCACCGCTGTCCAGAGTTCGGGGGGCGCGTCCTGCACAGCAATGGCAGACAAATCGGGCAGTGTGGTCAGCGGGTGCAAATACACGTGCAAGATTTGAGTGAGCGCGAAGTCTGCCTCGGCCAATGCCGCCAGCGTTTCTGTGTCCACGTTACTGAAAGCCTGCACACTTGCCTGTACCCCCCGCGACTCGAAAAAGTCGGCAGTGGCCCGAAACTCCTCGGCAGTCGGAGTGCTGTCTGGTGCAAGGGTAGCAATATTCACGGGCAACTCTGCCCCCGAAAAAATGGCGGTGATAGGGCCGAAAGTGGCCTGAGCCTGTGCGTAAGCGAGCAGTCCCTGAGCTTCTGCCTGTGCTATTCGGGCCAGTCCATTCTCCAACACGGTCAATTGCCCAGTAGTCATGGCCTCAGCTTACTGGCAAGGGTTCCCTGTCCCGCTCGGCAAATGATCAGACGTCCGGGTCGGCGTCCCATTCCGTCAGGCTGTAAGCGGTGAGCACCGTCGCCACCAGCCCTGCAAAATAGGCTTTTTCTTTGGTGCCACTCAGACCGCCCAGCAGGGCAGGGAGCGCGAGGAGCGCCGGGGCGCTTGCCAGCTCGATCTTGCCGTGAACCGGAAAAGGGATGGTGCGCTTGAGTCCCAGCGGAAAATCGGTCAGCGCCGTGACCACCAGATACGTCCCAGCAAACAGGGCTGAGGTGCGGCGGGCGGCAGGACTCAGGCCCAGGAGGGGAGGCGCGGCCAGCATCAGGGCGCAGGCAGCATAGTCAACGATTCCGTGGCGGCGCGGCGTGAGGGGTTTCATGCATCTCAGCATCCCGGCCTCAGCTCAAGGCCAGATAGCGGTTGGTTAAAAGGGTCTTCAGGGCAACTTCCGGCCACCATCATCCAGCAGGTGATCAACACAAAACCCCTGACCTGGAGCCGGGGTTTTGTGGTTTTAACTGTGGCGCACTCGACTGGAGTCGAACCAGTGGCCTGCCCCTTAGGAGGGGGCCGCTCTATCCATCTGAGCTACGAGTGCAGGGGGGATGCGGCACACCTGTGCAGCGCCGCAGAGTATAGCAAGCCGGTGCAGATGGGCAAAAGCGTCAGATGCACTCTGATGACAGATTGTGGTGAGTCGAAGGCGAACCTGAGCGGAGCGAATAGCAAAGACTGTGGGCTGGCGGAGATGGACGTGTATCCGGTACTTTTCCAGATAGACGGTAGTCGAAGCCAGCCCACATAACGCTTTTACCGGATTGAGCCGGTGCTCAGCGGTTCATGATGTGAATGGCCTGCTTGTGTACCGCTTCCGCCGCCTCCAGCACACTTTCGCCCAACGTGGGGTGCGCGTGGATGGTCAGGGCGATGTCGGTGGCGGTGGCGGCCATTTCCAGCGCCAGACCGGCCTCACCCAGCAAATCGGAGGCGTGCGGCCCCACGATATGCACACCCAAGAGCAGATCGGAGTCGGCCTCGACGACCATTTTCACGAAGCCGTCGGTTTGCTGGAGGGTCATGGCACGGCCCGACGCACTGAGCGGGAAGGTGCCCGTTTTGACCTTATAGCCCTTGTCTTTGGCTTCCTGCTCGGTCAGGCCCACCCAGGCCAGTTCAGGGCTGGTGTACACCACGCCGGGTATCGCCACAGCGTCCTGCGCGGCGGGTTTTCCGGCGATCACTTCGGCGGCCACCAGACCTTCTTTCATGGCCTTGTGCGCCAGCATGGGGTTTCCGGCCACGTCGCCCACCGAAAAGATGTGGGGAATGTTGGTGCGCTGCTGCAAGTCGGCGGGGATAAAGCCCCGGTCGGTCACGTTCACGCCGGCGGCGGCCATATTCAGGCCATCGGTGCGGGGGCGGCGGCCCACAGCTACCAGCACACGGTCAAAGACCTCAGTGCGCTTCTCGCCGGTCTTCACGCTTTCCAGTTCCACGTGAATGCCGTCGGCCTTTTTCTCGGCCTTGTTCGCCTTCGTCTGCGTCTCGATTTTGATGCCCTGCTTGGTCATGGACTTGGCGAATTCCTTCACCGCGTCGGCGTCGGCCCCCGGAATCACGTTGGGCAGAAACTCGATGACTTTCACGGTGCTGCCCATGTTGTTGTACACATGCGAGAACTCGAAGCCGATGACGCCGCCGCCCACACACAGCATTCGCGCTGGCACGGGGTCAGGCATCACCAGTGCGCCCGTGGAATCCACGATATCCACCTGATTCACGTCCAGGCCTGGCAGTTTGGCGGGTTCGCTGCCGGTAGCAATGATGAAGCTGCCCGCCGTGTAGGTCTTGTCGCCCACTTTCACGGTATGCGCGTCTACAAAGCTGGCCTCGCCGATCAGGTGCGTAATTTTGTTTGCCTTGAACAAGGCTCCCACGCCGCCCGTCAGCTTCTTAACGATTCCGTCTTTCCAGCCGTTCAGCTTGGCAATGTCCATCTTCTGCTCGCCAAAAGTCAGGCCAAAGTCGGCGGCGTGGCGGGCCGCTGCAATTTGCTCGCCCGCGTGCAGCAGGGCTTTGGTAGGAATGCAGCCCACGTTCAGACACACGCCGCCCACCGCCTCGCGCTCGGCGCACGCCACCCGCAATCCAAGCTGCGCGGCGCGAATGGCCGCGTGATACCCGCCGGGGCCAGCACCGATCACCAACACGTCAAAATCCATGCCGGAAGAACCCTGATTCGTCATGGCCGTAGTCTAGCGTTCCCCTGCCCGCCTGCTGTCCCTCCTGACCCGCCCAGCCGGACGCAGACTATTTACACTTGCAAGTGGTGAATGACAGGCAGAGGATACCCGGAAGCCCAGCGTTGGCCGTATCCCCTAAAATAGCCGCGTGAATCCCGACGTTTCTACCGCTGCCGCTCCCACCGTGTTGGTCATCGTGGGGGGCAGCATGGCGGCGGTCAAGGCTCCATCGGTGCTGCGGCGTTTGCGAGAGCGCGGGGCGCGGGTGCAGGTCATCGCCACCCGTGCGGCGCTGGAATTTATTACGCCCCTGAGCTTGGCAACGGCTGCCGACACCGCCGTCGCCACCGATCAAACGTGGTTCGAGCCTCGCCCTGACGCCCAACACCTCACGCTGGCACGGGCGGATGCCGTGGTCATTGTGGGTGCTTCAGCCGATTTGTTGGCGCGGGCGGCGGGCGGGCACGGGGCCGATCTGGCCGCCGCGACGTTGCTCAGCGTGCGCGGCCCGGTGCTGTGGGTTCCGGCCATGAACGAGCAGATGTGGCGGCATCCGGCGGTGCAGGCCAACGCCGCCACCCTACGCGGCTGGGGCCATCAGTTTTTGGGGCCAGAAGTGGGCGCGTTCGGCTCGCGGGGAGAGGGAGCCGGGCTGGGGCGCATGGCCGAACCGGAAGACATCGCGGCGGCAACGCTGGCGTTACTCGCGCCTGCCGTGCCGCAAGACCTCGCGGGCGTGCGGGTGGTGGTGTCGGCTGGCCCCACCCGCGAATACCTTGATCCGGTGCGCTTTATCTCCAATCCCAGCAGCGGCAAGATGGGCTTTGCGGTGGCGCAGGAGGCCCAGTCACGCGGCGCAGAAGTGACGCTGATTACTGGGCCAGTGACCCTGCCCGATCCGGCAGGGGTGCAGGTGGTGCGAATAGAAACGGCGCTGGAAATGAAGGCCGCTGTAGACGAAGCCGCTCAGAATGCTGGAATCGTGGTGATGACTGCCGCCATTGCCGACTACCGCGCCGCCCACCAATCGGGGGAAAAGCAGGCCAAAGTCGCGGGCGACGTGTCCATTCACCTCACGCCCAATCCCGATATTCTGGCCGGGCTGGGAACCGAACAGCCCCACCACCCAGAGCGCGTGTTGGTGGGCTTTGCCATGGAAACGCACGCGGGCGTGGAGCGGGCGGCCCTGAAGGCCCAGCGCAAGAATGCAGACTTTATTCTGCTGAATTACCCCACCCGCGAAGGCACCAGCTTCGGCGGTGACGACAATCAGGTGACCCTCGTGCGTCCCGACGCCACCTTTGAGGACTGGCCCCGCATCAGCAAGCGAGAAGTGGCCCGGAAATTGTTAGACGAAGCGGTGAACATCAGGCAGTCAAAATCTTTTCTCACTGACCACTAACCACTTTCCGCTTGGTTGCATTATTCACCGCATATGCATACTATTGCAGGGTGCTCAGCAAGGATCAGCGCCAAAAGCGCATTCAGGACATCATCGCCCGCGAGAGTGTTTCCACGCAGGCCGACCTCGTCGCGCGGCTGCGGGCCGACGGCGTGCATGTCACCCAGGCCACCGTCAGCCGCGATATCAACGAACTCCGGCTGGTGCGCCTGCCCATCGGCAAGGGCCGCCACCGCTACGCCCTCGCGCAGGTGGCGGGGCACGGCAACGTAGAGGAAGAATTGGCCCGCCTGTTTCAAAACTTCGTGCATGACGTCGACCGGGGAGAAAACGTGTTGGTTATACGCACCGCGGACGGCCACGCCACCGGGGTCGCCCTGCTGCTCGACCGCCTGCGCCGGGACGACATCGTGGGCACGATTGCCGGAGAAGACACCATTTTCGTGGTGGCCCGCACGATTGCCGAGGGCGAGGAATTAATGGAAGAGTTGAATGCGCTGATGATCGGCTAGAGCGTGGAATGTGGCTACGCGTTGATCACGTTCCGATTTTCCGCTTTTACGGCACATCTTCTTCACTTAAATCCGGCACATTCCCGACCGGCACCTGTACATGCGCCACCGTGCCCACGCCCACCTCACTTTCTATCCAGATTCGCCCGCCGTGCGCGTCCACGATGCCCTTGGCAATGCTGAGGCCAAGGCCCGCGCCGCCCTGATCCCGGCTGCGGCTGTCTTCCACGCGGTAAAAGCGGTCAAACAGGCGTTGCAGATGCTCAGGCGCGATGCCGGGGCCATCGTCGCGCACGCTCAGTCGCACTTCTTTGGTTTTGCCCCCAACCACTTCCTGCGGCGTACTTTCCAGCGTAATCGTGGTGGCTCCGGCCTTCAGCGCGTTGCCCACCAGATTGATGATGACCTGCTTCATCCGGTCTGGGTCGCCCTCGAAGGGAACGTCCTCGCCTGTGGCGGTCAGCACCGTGTTCTGTGCCTGTGCCAGAGGAGCCAATTCGCGGGCCACATCGGCCAAAAACAGGCTGGATAAAATTGGCTGATGCGTCAGCGTGAGTGCGCCGCTGTCGGAGCGGGCCAGTTGCAGCAGGCTGGCAATCAGGTTGGTCAGACGTTCGGATTCGCTGCGGATGATGTTCAGGCTTTCCTGCTGTTGCCCGTTGGGACTCGTGCGCCGCAGCAGGTAGCTGGCGTGCCCGCTGATGGCCGTGACCGGGGTTCTGAGTTCGTGGCTGGCATCGGAAGTAAAGCGGCGCTGGGCCTCGAAGGAGCTTTCCAAGCGCCCCAGCATGGCGTTCAGGGCCTGTGCTAAAGCCTGCACTTCATCGCCTGTGGTGGGTTCGGGCACGCGCTCGGTCAGGTTTTGGCCGCCAATGCGCTCGGCAGCCCGCTGAACCAGGCGCAGGGGCCGCATGGCCTGACCCGCCAGCAAATAAGACCCCGCCCCCACCGTCACCAGCCCGGCCAAAAACAGCAGCAGAATCACGCTCTGAAGCTGCGCCAGCGTAAAGGTCAGTGTGGACAAATTGCGGCCCACGTAGGTAATCGCGAAGGTTTCGCGGGCCGTACCAAAGGCGTTGTTTTCTAACAACACTGGAGCCAGCGTGACCAAGACCCGCATAGACACCGGATCGCGGAACTGTTCTTTCACCTGCCGGGTCAGGATCATTTGGCGTCCGGGAGCCGCGATCAGGCGCACCAATTCGGCGTCCGACAAGCGAATGGGAGAGCTGGGGTCAACGCCTACGCTTTGGCGGGTGCCGTCTGCCAACGTGCGAAGGATAGCCAGCAGTTGGGCGCGGTTCTGTTCGGACTTGGCCCGCGCAAACTCTTCGGTCAAGCTGTCCTGGTCATAAAACGCCAGCTGCTCGATTTGAATGGCGGAGTTGGGGAAAAAGTAGCGGGCGGGGCGCAGAAGCACACCCGCGCTGCCACTGTCTCCGTTTCCACTGGCTGCCGATTCCAGCTCGATCTGGCTGTAGATTTTGGTGAATTGGCGGTAGGTGTCTTGCAGTTCCCGGTCCATCCCGCTGATGAGGTTGGTTCTCATCATCAGCAGGGTGGCGAAGGCCACACCTGTCAGCAGCACAGCCAATAGCGCCGTATAGAACAGCGTCAAGCGCCAGCGCAGAGTCACGCCGTCCACCAATGGGCAGCGCGGCAGCGAGAAGGGAAACACATCACGCCCTCCACTCTACCGCGCCCGTAAGTGAGGCTTATTCTTCGCGCAGCACGTAGCCTACGCCGCGTACCGTATGAATCAGGCGGCGCTCTCCGCCCTCTTCCAGTTTGCGGCGTAAGTAGCCTATATACACGTCCACCACGTTGCTGCCGCCCGTATATTCCGGCCAGACTTTCTCTTCAATTTCAAAGCGGCTGAACACTTTGCCGGGATTGCGGGCCAGCAGTTCCAGCAGCTCGAATTCTTTGGCGCTCAGTTCCACGCGGCGCCCCCCACGGAAAATCTCGCGGCCATCCAAATTCATGACCAGATCGGCCACACGGACTTCTCCGGTGACGGCGGGGTTCACGCGGCGAAGGTGGGCACGCACGCGGGCCAGCAGTTCTTCAATAGAAAAGGGCTTGATCAGGTAGTCGTCTGCGCCGCTGTCCAGTCCCTCTACCTTGTCCTGAATCCCGTCCTTGGCGGTCAGAATAATGATGGGGGTGTTGCTGGTCTTGCGAATGCGGCGGGCCACTTCAAGGCCGTCCAGTACGGGCAGCATCAGGTCTAGAATAACAAGGTCGGGGTTAACTTCACGAAATTTAGACAGACCCGTCACGCCGTCGAAGGCCACCTCTGTCGCGTAGCCTTCTGCAGCGAGCTCGAGTTCGATAAAGCGGGCGATGTCTTTCTCATCTTCAATCACGAGGACTAACGGCTTGCGTTCCATAGGGTCAGTCTAGGGAGCGTTCTCATGAGAAGCCGCGCCGTGTGCTTAACCAGCTTTCATGTGGCCGTGTGAATGCTGCTCTGTAGGGGGCCTTAATTGGGCTGTAAAGGCAACGCATTCCGTGTTGAATCCGTGCAAGGACGGCAAGATCCGGGGCGTGTAGTTCACCTGCTGTAAACGGTTCATCTCGGACGCCGTGCCGCACACCAGCGTTTCGCCGGGATCGGCAGCGCTACACAGACGGCAGGCGTAATTGACGGGCAGGCCGTAGGCACTAGGCTGGCCGCCCACCATCCCCGTGATGACCTGGCCCACCGCAACGCCGCTCCGGACTTGAAGGCTTACGCCCAACATGGCCGCCAACGACAGCCGCGCCGATCTCTCATGGGCTTCGAGGGCCGCCGTGATGCCTGCACTCACATTCTGCTCATTCCACAGTGCCAAAACCGCGTCGCCCTGATGTTGCAACACTTGGCCGCCCCGCGCTTCAAAACTCAGGATCAGGACTTGCACAAATTCCGCCATGAGGGAGGTGTAGTAGTCCAGCGGCAATTGGTGCGCCAGGCGCGTGCTGCCCACCAAATCCACCATGACCAGGCAGGCCAATTGAGAGGGCGTGGTCTGCGCCGGAAGGGGGAGCAGCAGGTCAGTAGGCATAGGGATAGCTTGATGATGCCTCAGCCTTCTCCTCACGTAAAGCCCATATCGTCTTCATCTCACCACCATTCAGAACACTGTCAGAAAACTCTCATTTAAGCTTTACCTCTCCAGGCCTCTCAGGCAATGCAGGCGTACTAAGTACATCCTTGTTAAGTTTTAGATCAGGGTGGCTCCGAGGGCTTGGAGGGCGATCAACAAGGCCGCTTGGAGTTCGCTGACGGTGTCGTAACACCGCCGAGGCATCAAGAATCCTTTGAGTCTGCGCCAAGTCGTTTCAATGCGATTGAGCATGGGGCAGTACGCTGGGAGATATCGAAGGAGCATCCCCTTGGCAGCCCAGATCGGCTCTCGTGCTCGAATCGCCTGACCGCGATGAAATGAGGCGTTGTCCAACATCACCACCGTCAACCGAGCGGTTCCTGAACGACGCTGCGCGTCGTCAGACTGTTCAGCGAGGGTGTCCAGATAAGCGATGACATCATCCTGCGTGCAAGACGCGGTCAACTGCCGCACCGCCAAATGCTCACCTTGGGCGTCCACGGCCAGCGTACCAATGAGGTTGATCCGTCCTGAGATCCCCAGCGCGTGGGCACTTTGAACTGCCGTCCGGAACCCCGTGGGAACCAGGAATTGGTGACCGACAGCATCAGTGACAAGCCGGTCTGATCTAAAAACTTGAGGGTGAGTTTGCCATCCAATGCCCCTTTTTTAGCGTCTCGATCGACGCTTGATGCTCATGAATGACATCTGGGTCAGGCACCTGACCCGGGGCGTAGCGTCCCCGCTTCCACGAATAGCCCAGCGCCAGGAGTCGGACGCGGATCGCGTCTCGACTGACCGTGATGCCGAAGCGCTCCTGGAGCGCTTCGGCTAAGAGGTCGCTGTTCCAGAGCCGTTGCTCAGCCAGTCGCTCCTGAAGGTACTGGTCCATCTCTGGGGTGACCCGGCGCGGCGGCCCCGAAGACCGGCCATCCATCAATCCGGGGATGCCACGCTGTTCATAGCGGTCCAGATCATTGTGAACGCTTTGTGGGTTGCGCCCGAAATGCTGTGCGAGGCGCGGTACGGTCATCCCACTGGCGTTCAGACGGACAATGCTCGCTCGCAGACGAACTTTGACGTTGATCCCCGCCCCCAGTTCGAGCTTGCGCAGGGCCGCATCTTCTTCGGAACTCAGCGACAGGTGTCGGGCTGGAGGAGTCATTCCTCAAAGCTTAGCAAGGATATACTTAGAAACCGAGTGCTACGCGTGAAGACAGTAAGTTTAGATGCTTTACTGACTATCTAACTTGCCCCAGAAGGTAAAGAAACTCTTTAATTGTGCGAAAGTTAACGTTGAGAAGGCTGACCTTCTGGGTTTAGGCGCGAAGCTTCAACGCACTGAGTCTTGCTCTATAGCAAACCCATGTAGCAGGGGCAGCGTCTGGAAGGCCACCCAGTCTCCGGGTCGGGCATCGGGCAGCGGCGTAAAACTGGACAGCACCAGTGGCAGCCGCGCCCGAACCACCCAGGAGCGGCGCGACACGTCCAGCACTTCGCCTATGCCTTCCAGCCCCGATATACCGACCACGGTCAATTCTTCGCGGCCCGATTCTGGTATGGGGCGCAGTTCAGTGGCTCCCAGATCAAGAATGCCGTGAACCACCAGTTTGGCGGGGCCGGGGCGCACCGTATACGGGCCGCTGCGGTCAAACAGATAGAGCACCCGCCCGCCTGCCGAAAATTCCAGCAGAGGGCTGCCTTCTCGCTGCGGATAGACCTGACCCACTGCCGCCCAAGCCGCATAGCGCGAGGCGAATTCGGTTTCGGAGCTTTCCAGCGTCACGCGGTTTCCGGAGTCGGGCGGGCGAGCAGCGGGGCGGGGAAGACGGACATTCCCCGGAGTCTAGCGGGCGCTGGGCGTTTCCGTCAGTCTGCTTCTCCAGATTCCAGCCATGCCAGTGTCGGGCGGTCTTCACGGCGCACCGGGGGCGTGCCGTCAGGGAGGGCGTCCAGCAATGTATCGGCCCGCTCCAGCGCAAAGGTGCCCTCCACTTCACGCAGCATATGAATCATGACCAGCCCGCTCAGGCGCTCCAGTTCGGCCCAGGCCCGCGAGTTGGCAGGATACAGATCACGCTCGCGCAGCAGCAGGGTCAGGGCGTGGCGTTCCTCGCCGCTGGCAAAGGCCAGACGAATCTCGTCCGGGACGTTGACCCGGTTCAACCGTTGAGCGTGCGCCACACCACATCCACGATCACGCCCGCCAGCATGGTCAGGGCCAGCCACATGTTCGCGTCGAAAAAGGCGACGTTGGCGCGGGTCAGGTCATTCGGGTTCACGATGCGGTGTTCGTAGAGCAAAATGCCGCCCATTGCCGCTGCCGCGAGGTAATACCACCCGCTGGCCCCCACCGCCGCACCCACCGCCAGCAGCAGCACAAAGGTGAGGGCGTGGCTGCCCGCCGCGATCTTGAGCGCCTGCGGAATGCCGAAGCGCACCGGAATGCTCTTGACGTTGTTGCGCCGATCGAAATCGTAGTCCATGGTGGCGTAAATCACGTCCAGGCCGATCATCCAAAAAATAACGACGGCCCACAGCAGCCAGGCGGGGGGCGCAAATTCCCCCGTGACCGCGATCCAGCCGCCCGCTGCCGCCGCGCCGTCGGTGATGCCCAGCCACGCATGACACAGCCACGTGTACCGCTTGGTGTACGGATAACCGATCAGAAAGACGACGGCCAGCGGCATCAGCCACAGGCACAGCGGGTTCAGTTGGGCCGCCGCAAAGGCCATGACCACCAGGCTAACCACCACCAGCGTCCAGGCCTGCGCGGGCGTGATTTTGCCGCTGGGCACTTCGCGGCCCGCCGTGCGTGGATTTCCTGCATCGATAAAGCGGTCTATGACCCGGTTGGCCCCCATCGCCGCCGTACGGGCCGACGCCATTGCCACCGTGACCCAGATCAGCACGCTCCAGCCCGGCCACCCCGTCCCGTTTGCGGCGAGACTCGCCAGCAGCATCCCCGCGTAAGCAAACGGCAGTGCAAATACCGTGTGCTCAAATTTCACGAGGTCGAGGTAGGTCTTGACTTGGGCGGCGGCATTCATACGCCAAACAGAATACGCCTCTGCTCTCATCTGACCTGAGAGGGGCGTTACAGGCCCGCTTGGGGTGGTTTAAAGAAGCGTGGCTCGCAGGACTGTTGCCTCAGCCAGCTTCTTTTCCGGGCAACTGGCCTACCTGTCTGCCCGTGTCCAGATCAGGGTGTCGCTGGGCAATTGCCACCACACCAGAAGGGCCGGATAGAGCAGGGCATACAGCTGGAGCCTGCGCCGGGCCTGTCAGACGAAGGTCAATGACGCTTCAGCGCGTTTTTGGCTGTAACACCAATGCCTGAGTTTCTTTCACCACGCTCAGGCTTCTCAACATATTTTTGTCCAGATCCCCGGCCTGGGCCAGCGCCTCGGCCTTTTTGCGGTCAATGGTCGCCACCTCCAGCGCCGCGGCGTCCCCAAAGACTTCCCGGAAGCGTTCTACGGGATATTCGACCCGACGCGAAACTTTCAGGGTGGCGCGGTACAGGTCGGTCTCGGCCTGCTCACCCGTCTGAAGTGCCGCCTTGATCTGTACGCCCAGTGCCTCTTTTTCGGCTTCCAGACCCAGCATGGTGTCGCGCAACATGGCGTAGCGCTCGAGCAGTTCGGCCAGTGTGGGTTCCTGGGTGGGGTCGAGTGTGTCCATTATGTTCCTAGCATAGTGGCTGGCGGCAACAGGGAGCTGTCTAAACCCGGTGCAGCCCCGTTCTCCTAAGATGGAAAGCGTGACTGATCCGATTCCTACCGACTCCCAAGCCGACCTGGAGCGCCGCATTGTGGACGCTGTGCGCCGGGGGGCCAGCATGGAAGACATCGCGGCCCTCAAAAATGCCGATGTGCAGACGCCAGATGCCGCGATTCAGGCCCTCAAGGACGGCAACGCCCGGTTCTTTTCGGGGCAGGGGGGCAACCCGGATGTGGGGGCCAACCAACGCCGCGCCCAGATCATGCGCCAGACGCCCTACGCCGCCATTCTGGCGTGCAGCGACAGCCGTGTGCCTGTAGAACTGGTCTTCGATCAGGGCCTCGGTCAACTGTTCGTGGTGCGCGTGGCGGGCAACGTGGTGGGCGAGTCGGGCCTCGGCACGCTGGAATACGCCATCAAGCATCTGGATATTCAACTGATCATGGTGCTGGGGCATGAGGGTTGCGGCGCAGTGGCAGCGGCTTTGCTTCCGCCAGAACAGGTGGCGCAGGAGCCAGAGCATCTGCGGAAACTGATCGAGAAAATCCAGCCGTGTGTGAGCCAGATGCCCCCAATCAGAGACAAAAAAGCCCGGATGCGTGAGGCGGTGCTCAACAACGTGCGTTATCAGGCCGATGTGCTGCGGCATACGCCCTACATTTCTGCCTCAGAGAAATCCGGCCAAATCCGCGTCATCGGCGCGTTCTACGAAATCGGCTCCGGCGCAGTGGACTTTTTGACCGAGGAAGAAGACTTACGGGTGTGAACCAGGCTGAGCTGCCATTGGCCTTGCGACTTGAACGCTTGAACCGTTTCATTGATCGTCTTGACGCGGTTATTTCAGACGACATCAAAGTGTATGTAGAGATCAATTCGGTGATCGTTCAGCACCAATCGTCATCTACCCAGATGTTTTTTATAGAGACTGAGGTTGAAGAAGACAGAGCGTTCAGGATTTTGGATCAGATTCAGGTGCTTTACGCGGATCTCAAGTCTGAGTATTGGCCGCAGCTTGGGCAAGCGCGGCTGGAATACCGTGTCATCAGCACCGGCGATGGTTTAGAGCTTGAATTCAGATTGCCCTGACTTATGTGCGTTGCACCAAACAGCAAAAACCCCCCGAACTGGGGGGCGTTGACTTGAAGTCTGACCTTAGACAGCCAGAACTTGACGGCCATCGTAATATCCGCAGCTGGGGCAGATGTGATGGCTCAGTTTCTTGGCGTGGCAGTGGGGGCAGGCGTTCAGGTTGGGGGCCACAAGGGCGTGGTGGCTGCGGCGCATATCGCGCTTGCTCTTGCTGGTTTTCTTCTTGGGAACGGGATGCTTGGCCATGTTGGATTCTCCTTGTGCCGCTCGGCGTTTCTCGCCGGGGCGCGCTCTGCCCGCCGGGGTGTTTTCGTGCTGGTGTGCCGGAGGGCGCGGCCAACATCGGGCGGAAGAGACAACAGGCGGGAGTATAGCACGCCGCGCAGAGTAAGGGTTTGGAGTGCAGGACAGCATTGGCTTTTCCCCTGTGGTGAGGGGCTGTTCCGGGGTGTGGCCCGCTCCAGTGCAGGAGATACAGTGCGGAGCGTGCATGAACTGATTCCGCCCGTCACGCTGGCACTGGGCCTGAGATTGCTGGATTTGCTGGGCATCCTGGCCTTCAGCATGTCGGGGGCACTCTTGGGCGTCCGCAAACGCTTCGATTTGTTCGGAGTGGTGGTGCTGGGCTGCGTCACAGCGGTCGGCGGCGGAGCCATCCGGGACACTCTCACCGGCCAGACGCCCCCCCTTTTTCTACGTGATGAAACCTACCTGTGGGTGGCCCTGGCCGGGGCAGGCTTGGCCTTCGCCTTCGGAGAACGGCTGGCCCGTTTTGAGCGCACCCTCAATATCTTCGACACGGTAGGACTGGCCTTGTTCGCCGCTTCAGGCGCAATCGGGGCCATTAATTTTGGGCTGGGGCCATTGGGCGTCATTTTTGTGGGCATGCTCAGCGGCGTGGGCGGCGGCATTATCCGCGACCTGATCGCCAACGAAGTGCCAGAAGTCATGTACCGCCGCGACCAGCTCTATGCCACCGCTGCGGCTTTGGGAGCGTTGGCGGTGTTACTGCTGTATCCGCATGTCACGCCGTTTCAGGCGCAGTTGGCGGGGGCGTTGGTCGTTATCGGGGTGCGCTGGGTGTCTCGGCGGGGGTGGGTGCAGCTTCCGGTTCGGCGGCTGCCGGGGGGCTAGGGTCTGGGCCTGCTGCGGCGATTCTTCGTCCAGCACGCGGTTTTTGGGCTTGTCCCGCGTTGGCTTCCCCTACCTCCCAGCCTCCGCCCCCACAGAGATCAGGGGAGTTTGTCGCTGCGCTCGGCAGCATTGATCTTGTCGCGTCCACACTCGGCTCAATCGTTCACCTGAAGCGGAATCGCCAATCGTCTTTAAACTGGAAGTGGCCCGCGCGTTGCACGCACCTTGGGGCCTCACACGGATGGGGGTGGTGCTTTTGTGTTTATCACAAAGAAGACCAAGCTCTCGACACAGCCACTCAAGTTATTCACTCCACGATCCATCCCACACCCGCACTATTCCCCACCATCCGCTCCCACCCCTTCGCGGCACAATCGGCGCATGATTCACGAGTCGCGGGTGCAGCAACTTCGGGCGGGCGGGCCGGATAGTCGGGGCGGATTTGTGCTGCTGTGGGTGCAGGCCAGCGTGCGCGTCACCGACAATCACGCGCTGGAATACGCGGTTCGGGAGGCCAACCGACTTGGGCTGCCACTCGCCGCCGTGTTCGGCCTCACACCCAGTTTTCCGGAGGCCAATAGCCGCCATTATCAATTCCTGTTGGAAGGCTTGCGCGACCTCTCGGCGGGCTTGGCGGCACGCGGGATTCCCTTCAGCGTGCGCCTCGGCTCTCCGCCCGATGTGGTGCTGGCGGCCTCGGCGGGCGCGGCGTTGGTGGTCACAGACCGGGGATATCTGCGAATTCAGCGCGAATGGCGCACGACCCTCGCAGAGCGCCTGACCGTGCCGCTGGTGCAGGTGGAAGCCGAGGCCCTGATTCCCGTACAGACCGTCAGCCCCAAGCAGGAATACGCTGCCCGCACCATTCGGCCCAAGATTCACCGCCTCTGGCACGACTATTTTGTGCCTCTGGAAACGCATGAGCTGAAGCGGCAGATGCAGGGCTGGCCCACCGACCTCGTGCTGCCCCTCTTGGATGTCTCTGATCCCTCGGCCACTGTGAAGACCCTGCCGCTGGATTTCAGTGTGGGCCTCAGCCGTGAGACGGGCGGAGAGGTGGCTGCCTTGGCCCGCCTGAGCGCCTTCGTGGGCCAGCAACTCGCCGGGTACGCCGACACCCGCAGCGATCCCACGCAGGACGGCAGCAGCCGCCTCAGCGCCTTCCTACATTACGGGCAACTCTCGCCCCTGACGGCGGCGCTGGCCGCCCGCGAACACGGTGGGCCGGGGGCCGACACCTTTCTGGAAGAACTGATCGTGCGGCGCGAACTGAGTTTCAACCTTTGCCAGTACAACCCGCACTACGACACCTACGACGGCCTGCCTGACTGGGCCAAGAAAACGCTGGAAGACCACGCCGGAGACAGGCGCGAAGTCCTGTACACCCGCGAGCAGCTTGACCGCGCCGAAACGCATGACCCGTACTGGAACGCCTCGCAAAACGAGATGGTCAGAACCGGGCGGATGCACAACTACATGCGGATGTACTGGGGCAAAAAGGTTCTGGAATGGACGGCCACGCCCCGTGAGGCGCACGCCCACCTGATCGCCCTGAACAACCGCTACGAGCAAGATGGCCGCAACGCCAACAGTTTCGCGGGCATCAGCTGGGTGTTTGGGCTGCATGACCGTCCGTGGACACGCCGCCCAATTTTTGGCACGGTGCGTTACATGAATGCGGGCGGCCTGAAGCGCAAATTTGATGCAGATGCCTATGCGCGGCGGTGGGCGTAAATTGAAGTTATCAATAAAGCGCATGGAGGCAAAATGACAAGGATCAAAGAAGGCTTGGATTTGCTTTTGAGCGATCTGGAAGAGGTCGAGCAGCTTGAGCTAGACGCCGTCACGCTCAATGGGTATTTCGGAGAGCGGCCTGTCACTGAGAAGCAGATGGAAGCTGTTGTACAACGGCTTGGTGAGGCCGGATATAGCATACAGACTGTACATCTTGTCTTCAAAGATGTCGAGGGTTATCGAGCGTTCCCCACATTGCCCTCGCCAATGCCAATAGAGGCTTCTGCCAGGAGTTTGCGGGCGCTGAGCATTCGCCAGCCACATATCGAACGGATTTTTCAGGGTGCAAAAAATATTGAATATCGATCTTGGCAGGTCAAAGAATCGGGGCCACTGCTACTACACGCCTCAAATACCCGCGAAGCGCCCGAAGTGTTTGCCGAAGCAGACATCGCCTCTCCGGAAGAATTGCCGTACGGCTCACTGGTGGGAATAGTAGATGTCGTAGAGTGCCTCTACAACGCAGAAAATGAGGATTACGAATGGTTGTTGGCCCATCCACGGCGTTTTCGGGTTCCCATCCCGTACAAAGGGGCAGCCGGAATTTTTCGTGTTCCTGTGACCACCGTTGAGCAGGCTCTTGCACAACTGGTGTGATTTCTCTACTGGTGGGTTACCCTGACCCCTTATGACGCCCGAGCGCTTTCAAAAAATCATGCGGGTGCTGGGCAAGCGCCAGCCGACCCTGAGTGTCCTGATGGACGAGGTCAACAAGCCCCACAATTTCAGCGCCATCCTGCGAACCTGCGACGCGGTGGGCGTGTTGACCGCCCACGCCGTGCCGCCCAAAAGTGGCGAGATGCCCAGCTTCGGCTCCAGCGCCTACGAGGCCACGTCGGGCAGCGCCCACAAGTGGGTGAAGGTGCAGCCACACGCCGACGCCGTGAGTGCCGTGCGCGAGTTGCAGGCGCAGGGCGTACAGGTCTTGGCGACCCACCTCAGCCAGCGCAGCGTGGACTACCGCACCCCCGATTACACCCGGCCCACCTGCGTGCTGCTAGGTGCAGAAAAATGGGGTGTGTCCGATGCGGCGGCGGAAGCGGCAGATGGCAACATCATCATCCCGATGTTTGGCATGGTGCAGAGCCTGAACGTGTCGGTTGCGGCGGCCACGATCCTGTTTGAAGCCCAACGCCAACGCCTCGCCGCCGGAATGTACGACACGCCCCAACTTGCACCGGATGATCTGACCCGGATTGCCTTCGAGTGGGGCTATCCCGATCTGGCCGCCGGCTACCGCGAGCGCGGCGAGGCTTACCCCGCGCTGGATGAAGAAGGCCAGTTTGCGCGGCCTGAATAATTGAAAGCCCTCTATCTTGAGGGGGAAGGGTTGGGACTCGTAAAGCTACGGATGTAGAGGAGTGAGCGAGCGAAGCGAGTGCCCTGCTTAGACCGCTAGACGCCCTTCCCCTAGACCCCTGACCGCTCCTGAGGGTGTAACAGTTACACTTTCTGGCATGAGCGATCTTCTGGATACCGTGCGCGGACTGGCCAAGAAAACCGACAGCAAAATCCTGATGGTGGTGCTGGACGGCGTGGGCGGCTTGCCCCTGACACTCGGCGGCGACACCGAACTGGCCACCGCCAAAACGCCGAATCTGGATGCGTTGGCCGCAGCTTCACAGCTTGGGCTGGCGGAACTGGTGGGTGCAGGCATCACCCCCGGCAGCGGCCCCGGCCACCTCAGCCTGTTCGGCTACGACCCGCTGCATTACGTGGTGGGGCGCGGCGCTCTGAGTGCTGTGGGCATCGGCGTGAAGCTGGGGGCCGGAGACGTGGCCGTGCGCGGCAACTTCGCCACCCTGAGCGCAGGCCGAATCGTGAATGACCGCCGCGCCGGACGCCCCAGCGATGAAAAGAACGCGGAAATTGTGGCCAAGCTGCGTGGAGCCATTGCCCAAATTGACGGTACGCCCGTGGAGATCTACACCGAATCCGAGCACCGTTTCGTGGTGGTGTTCCGGGCGGTGGGGGGCGTGCCACTTGGCGCGAATATCAGCGACGTAGACCCGCAGGATACGGGCGTGCAGCCTATGACCGCAGTGGCCCAAGATCCGGCCAGCGACAAGACAGCCCACTTGGTCAATACGTTCGTGGCCCGCGCCGAAGCCGCCCTCAGCGCCGAAACTCAGGTCAACGGCGTGCTGTTCCGGGGCTACAGCGATGTGCCCCACTTCCCCTCCTTCGATGCCGCCTACCAGTTGCGTGCGGCCTGTATCGCCAGCTATCCCATGTACAAGGGACTCGCCAGTTTGGTCGGGATGGATGTGCTGCCCGTAGAGGGCCACGAAGACGCTCTGGAAGGCAAAGTTGCCGCCCTGACCGAAAACTGGGCCAAGTACGACTTCTTCTACTTCCACGTCAAAAAGACCGATTCCACGGGCGAAGACGGCGATTTTGCGGCCAAGGTCAAAAAGATCGAACTGTTTGACGCACTGCTGCCCCAACTGCTGGCCCTCAAGCCCGACGTGCTGTGCATCGTGGGAGATCATTCGACGCCCAGCAAGCTCGCCAGCCACTCCTGGCACCCCGTCCCATTCCTGATTCACAGCGAGCATGGCCGTAAAGACGTGGCGACCCGCTACACCGAAGAAGAAGCTGGACGGGGCAGCCTGGGCCTCCGCAAAGGCACGGACATCATGCCTCTATTGATGGCGAACGCGCTGAAACTGAACAAATACGGAGCGTAAACAATCGGTAACAAGGTCAGTAGGAAGTGGGTGAAGGGCTTAGAGCTTGGATGTTCTTGCCCTTCACCCACTGTTCTTATCCAAATTGCAGTTCCTGTTGCTCTACTCCTCCAAAAAGTCCGTAATCACCCGGTTCAGCGCCCACCAGCCCTGGGGCGTAGCCCGCAACGTGTCGCCTTCCAAGGCCAACAAGCCCCGCTTTATGTTGGCCTTGATCGGCTTGGCATAGCGTCCGGCCACGTCCAGTCCACTGCGCTGCATCAGGTCACTCAGGCTGATGCCCTGCTGTACCCGCAGGCCCATGAACAGGGCGTCGGTCACGTACTCCTCGGCATCTATAGGAAGTGTCTCGCCTTGCGCCCCGGTCAGCCACTCATGCAGATGGAGATTGGTGCGGCGCTGGCCTAACAATTCCGCCTCGCCTTCTGCCCCCTGTTTTTCCACCGGCTGTTTTGCCAACGGATAGTGGCCCGCTGCCCCCGGCCCCAGGCCCAGGTAAAAGCGGTTGCCCCAGTACGCCAGATTGTG